>JABWCQ010000020.1 GCA_013360195.1 bacterium | reverse complement strand
CTTCAATGCGGACACGCAAATATAAAACTGCGGCCAACGTTCACACGCCGACCGCAGCTCAATTTGCAACGGGAACTGCCTGACCAGCACCAAGCCCGCTAACCTTCTATCTCTTCCCGAATTCCATATTTCTTTAACCTGTACCGGAGGGTCTCCCGAGTCATCCTCAAGAATCTGGCGGCGGCCGACGCGTTGTTGTGACAGTGTCGCATCGCGATGCGAATCAACTGCTTCTCAACCTCCTCCATGTTGACACCGCTCTGCGGAACGTCAATCTGAAATCCGTCACCGGCATTCGACATCATCGAATCTATATCCGCTTCCGGCATCGAAGCTTTGCTCGGAGATGGCGTCTCCTGCATCGGCAATATCGCCAAATCCGCCGCCTGAATATACGGACCCGAACCTATCAGCACGGCACGCTCAACCGCATTTCGCAACTCGCGAATGTTCCCCGGCCAATTATAGCTGACCAACAACCGCTCAGCGTCCGGAGCAATCCCCTTAATGGATTTGCCAAACTCCCGGTTGAACCGCTCGACAAAATGCTGCGCGATATTCACCGTATCATGACCGCGTTCGCGCAGCGGCGGCAAATGAATCGAAAAAACCGCCAAACGATAATACAAGTCGCGGCGGAATTTCCCCTGTTCAATCTGCTCCATCAGGTTCGCGTTCGTCGCCGCAATCAAGCGGAACTTCATCTGCAATGGCTGTGTGCCCCCGACCCTGCGGAACGTGCGCTCTTCGATGACTTTTAACAGCTTTACCTGCAGATTGAGCGGCATCTCACCGATTTCATCTAAAAAGAAGGTTCCGCCGCTCGCCACTTCAAACAAGCCGCGCTTGCGCTGCTTCGCATCGGTGAAGGCACCCTTTTCGTAACCGAACAGCTCAGCTTCCAACAACTGTTCCGGCATCGCCGCGCAGTTAACCTCGACAAACGGCTTGTCCGCATTCGGGGAAGCCAAATGAATCGCGTGAGCAACGAGCTCCTTGCCCGTCCCCGATTCACCCGTCAGCAGGACCGTTGCAAAGGGCACCGCCGCGACCTTCCGGCCTGTATCCACAACCTGCTGCATCTGCTTGCAATTGCCGACCAGCCGCTCAAAACCGTACACCGCCTTCCGTTCGTCGGACACCCGCTCTATTTCCCGTTCCTTCGCCACGTTGGACAGAGCACGGTCCACCAGCAGCATCAGCTTCTCAAGATTGAGCGGCTTGCCAAGATAGTCAAAGGCCCCGTGCTTCAAAGCTTCGACCGCTTTTTCCGGCGTCGCCTGTCCGCTGATGATCAGCACCGGATGCTGTGGCGAAATTTCATGAATCTGTTGACACAGCTCAACACCGTCAACTCCGCCGGGAAGGCCAACATCGAGAATAGACAAGTCGGGCGCCATGGTGCGCATCTTTTCCAGACCCACCGTCGCGTCCCCGGCCTCGATCACTTCATAGTCTTTGATTTCCGCAACTTGCCTGATGATTTCGCGAATGTCGCGATCG
The DNA here is from genome assembly GCA_013360195.1 of bacterium. NCBI lineage: Bacteria > bacterium. The sequence continues at coordinate 43,403 of JABWCQ010000020.1, read as the reverse complement.
TCATCTACAACCAATAAAGTAGCCTGCATAGCCCCACCGGGTTTGTTGTGTTGAACCAAGTAACAGCAATTCAAACAGCAACAATAGGGCCATTTCAACCAGCGAAAACGATTCCTGACCCCGGTATCTAATGCGGGTGCGCGATATCTCGATGAGGCACAGAACCTTGCCGTTGCAGCATTTGTGTTTGGCTTTAACAAAACTTAAACCTTCATACAGAACAGTGCCATCAGTTTCATTTGGCATGAACTCCTGACTTCCGCGCAGGAAGGCAAACAAACGACAACGGCGGCCAAAGGCCGCCGTTGTCTATCGTCAGTTAACTCGCCTGCGAAAAGCGATTCCGCAACTTGTACGGTCAGCTGGCCGGGCGAGTCAGCTCAAGTTCGAGCTGAATTTTCACATTGTCCGCAACCACAACTCCACCGGCATCCAGAGTCTTGTTCCAGCTCACACCGAAGTCATGACGATTGATGGTCGCTGAAGCTGTTCCTCCGACCGCCTTCACTCCCCAAGGTGTGGTAATCTCGGTGTTAAAGCCCTCAATATTGAAGGTCACTTCCTTGGTTACACCGCGAATCGTCAGGTCGCCCGTCAGAGTGGCGACGCCCGGCGCGGTCTGCTTGGCACTTTTGGAGACAAAGGTCATGGTCGGAAACTTTTCCACATCGAAGAAATCCGCGCTCTTCAGGTGGCCATCGCGCTTCTCGTCATCCGTGGTCACGGAGGCGACTTGAACGGTGAAGTTTGCCTTCAGAGTAGAAAGGTCCGCCGGGTCGAAGCTGGCAGTTCCGTCAAACTCAGTGAATTCGCCGTGGACAGTAGCCACCATCATATGCCTAACTGAGAAGTTGACCGAAGAGTGCGGCTTATCGAGGCTCCAATCGGCGGCGAAAAGTTGCGATCCGGAAATAATTACGGCCAAAGCCAGCATGCGAATTGTGTTCATTGAGAACTCTCCCTTTTTCATCGGTTTTTTGTATCTATCGTCTATGCATCAGATTTTTAACTGGCCGCTTCCTGCGCATGGTAGCCCACCTGCTTGAGGTATTCGGCCATTTTGTCAATCTCGAACGGGGACAGGACAACGAGAGCATCCGTTATCACCGGCACAATCTCGGGAAAGACTTTCTGAATGAACGCATCGCCGGCCTTTGTCAGGCGCACCCAGACGAAGCGGCGGTCTTCCTTGCTGCGCTCCCGTTCGATTAGCCCGCGCTTTTCAAGATTGTCGACAACGAGTGTGATGTTGCCGGAGCTCTTGAGCAGCTTTTGACCCAGTTCGTTTTGATGCAGTTCACCCAAATGCATCAGGGCTTCCAAGACTCCGAATTGGCTCCCGGTTAGATTGTGAGGTGAAAGAGCCTTGGTGACGCGGCTGGTGACCGAGTCGGCTGCCCGCATGAGCTTGATGTACGCATCCAGCGCACGTATTTCTGACGCATTTCCCTTGTGCTTAGTTCCCATATTTCCACCGATGTTAATTCGCTTAGTACTAAAATAATAAATTTTATCTAATTTGCAATATTAATACAAATATTTAAAAAAATAAAGGATAGACAAATCTATCCTTTTGATGCAAATTCTGGTGTGCCAGTTAGATTCAAATTCTCTTGAGAGGAATGCCTCTTGGTCGAAAAATTAGCTTAATGCTGAGTTATTGTGTGACAATGTCGCGGGAAATTTCCCGTAGAGACTTGCAACCGCACAGCGCCATCGCAATTTTCAGTTCAGTGTTCAATAAATTCAAGCACTTGGCTACTCCCTCCTGTCCTCCCACCGCCAATCCCCATATATAAGGACGGCCAATCATCACGGCAACTCCGCCCAGGGCAATTGCTTTTATAATGTCGGTTCCGCGCCGGATGCCGCCGTCAAAGAGAACGGGCAGACGGCGATCGACTTGCCGCACAATCCGCTCGAGAACGTCAATGGTCGCGGGGGCAGTGTCGAGATTCCGGCCGCCATGATTGCTGACAACAATCGCCTGCGCACCGGTGTGTACGGCATGCTCCGCATCGGCAGGATTCAGAATTCCCTTCAGCACAACAGGGAGCCGGGTGGATTTGCAAATCCATTCGATGTCGTTCCACGAGAGTTTCGGGTCACAGAGCGGATAGTAAATGCCGTCGAGGTCGGTGCCGTGCCCTGTGATTTGCAGCTCGGGCGGCAGACCTTCGAGCATGGCGCGAGTCAATCCTTCAGGAAGATGAAACCCTGCGCGGGTTTCGCGCACGCGGTTGCCGAGGACCGGAGTGTCCACGGTGACGACCAACGCCCGAACGCCTGCGGCTTCAACCCGCTCAATCAAGCTCTTCGTGTACCCGCGGTCGCGCTGCACATAGAGCTGGTACCAAAGTCTTGTGTCGGGGCAATCGCGGGCAATGACCTCAATTGAGGTGTTGGTCATGGTGCTGACGCAATACACCGTGTCGGATACCATTGCACCGCGCGCGGTTTCGCGTTCCCCGACGGGATGAAAGAGCTTATGGTAGGCAACGGGAGCGAGCAGCACCGGATGCGGCAGTGTGTCGCCGAACAACGGAACACGAATGTCGATGGCCGAGACGTCACGCAACACGGAGGGCATCAGCTTAAGTTTGTCAAAGGCGGATTCGTTCCATCCCAGAGTAATTTCATCGCCCGCCGCGCTGGCAAGATATTCCCATGCCATATGTGAAAGTTTTTGCCGGGCGAGTTGTTCGAAGTCGGAGATTTTCAGGATGTCATTCATGGTAAGCCGGACTTATTGCAGTTCGAAGACGCGAGCGACGCCGCTGGGAAGTGTGAAGCTTTCCGTGCCGTTCAACGTGACGGACTCGCCGGACAGAACATCCACATATGTGCCGGACAGTGACGCATCGTTCAGAGTGAAGTTAATCCCGGTTTGCGAGGTGTTTATCAGCACAAGCACGCGGTCTGTGCCGAACTCGCGCTTGTAACAGAAAGCGGATTGGTCGCCCGAAAAGGGAACCGGCACAAGGTCGCCGCCGAGAGTGCCGTTACGCAAGGCCTGATTGCGGTGTTTCAGCGCGATGAGCGCGCGATAGAAGTCGTCCCACTCGTTGTCCACCCAGTCAATGGAATCTTTTTCGAAAAAGAGCAATCTGCGATTGAATCCGGCTTCCTGACCATTGTATATCAGGGGCATTCCGGGAGCAGTCATGACCATCACCGCAAAGGGTTTGGCAGCATCGCGAAAGCGCTCGAACTCGGTGCCGTTCCAACTGTTCTCGTCGTGATTGCTGGTGAAATACATCGCGTAGGAATCGGCGGGATAGTTTTCCTTGTGACGATTGAAATAGGCAATCAACTCGTCGACGGTGCGCGTGCCGTTGGCGACGTCAATGGATTTGTGGAAGAGTTCCCAGCCGTAGCCCATATGAAAGGCGCTGTGATATTCGGCGGATTCGTGCTCCATCAGGAGGAAGACGGATTTCATGGGGAGAAGTTCGCGCGCGGCAGCTTCCCAAAAACTCAACGGGACCATGCCCGCGACGTCGCAGCGATAGCCGTCGATATCCGTTTCTTCAATCCAGAATTTCAACGACTCAATCATCCAGTCACGCAAGCCGTCGTGCGTGTAGTCGAGTTGAATGACGTCCGTCCAATCGGAAACGGGCGGCATGAAGTTGCCGGTGCTGTCGTGCGCATACCATTCGGGATGAGATTGTGTGAGCGGATTATCCCACGCCGTGTGATTGGCGACCCAATCAATGATGACTTTGAAGCCCATGTTGTGACATTGCTGCACGAGAGTTTTCCATTCGTCCATGGTGCCGAACTCGGGATTGACCTCACGATAGTCTTTGACGGAGTAGTAACTGCCGAGGGAACCTTTACGGTTTTCGACACCGATGGGATGAATCGGCATGAACCACAAGATGTTCACGCCCAGTTCGCGCAGACGCGGTAAGTGAGTTGCGAAGGCTGCGAAGGTTCCTTCGCGTGTGAATTGACGGACGTTGACTTCATAGATGACGCTGTTGCGCGACCAGTCGGGCGGCGTCATGTCGGGCGGAGCGACAAAGTTTTCATCGGACGACGCCTTGCAGGCGAAGAGCGTCATTAAGACGAAGAGCGAGATGGCGATGAGTTTGAGCATGGCGGGTTCAGGCATAAGAGAAATTGGAAAGAGGAAATTTGAAAGAGGAAAGAGGGAGCTCCCTTAGTCCTCCCAAAATTGCGGACAGATTTTGGGGGGAGACCGGAATCAGAACTGAATATCTATGTAATAGATGGCTTGCGAAAATGTTGGCGTGTCGGTGAAAGATGTGTTGGTTGTGGTGCCGATGAGGGTTGGAGTATCACCGATTGAGTTGGCGCGCCAGATGCGATAGCTTTGAGCCAGCGCGCTGCCCTGCCAGCGCAACGTCAGCGATGCTCCGTCGGGGACGATGGTTAAGTTGCGCGGCTTCAGATGCAGAACCTGATATTCGTTTGCTTCGATGCTGCCGTTGGATATTACGGCTGAGGGAATTTGCGCTTGCAGAGTGCCGGCGTTTGCAGTTTGATAACGTGCGAGGCAGACATAGAGCGAATCGGGCAGCGAACCGAACTCATCGACGATGTTGAGCGAACCTTCACAGATTCCAGACGAGGCGATGGAGGATGAACCGTTGACATCGAACCAGCCGCGCCAACCGTTGTCGGATTCGTTGCCGATGAAGGCACTCCAACTTGCAACAAGGCCCGCTTTGCTCCATGGTGCGGCTTGCAAAGCGCCGGGAGTTTGTGAAACAAAGATGAAGCGGTCGTTGCTCGTGCCCTGTGCGTTTTCGGTGGCGACGTAGAGATTTGTGCCGTCGTAATCGGCCCAGAGATGCATGTCACCATTCACGCCAAGCTCGATTGCGCCGGCATCCAGGACACCGTTCATTACAAAACCGGGAGTGCCCGCAGGAGTGACGGAGATGTGCCAATCGGCACCGCCATTGTTGTCCCAGTTGCCGGAGCCATCGGTGAAAACGAAATTCACACTCGTGGCATTTGAAGGGATTGAATAAGTATAGCGCCACATCAGGGAGTCGTTGTCAAAGGTCATCACCGGATCGGGATTCAGAACATTTTGCCAACCGGAATGACCGATGTGAATCTTGACGGGATTTGTGTTTTGCGGAAGCGGGCTTTGTGTCAGATCAAAATAAATCGTGACGGTTTGGCCGCCGAGTGGATTTTGCGGTGTCCAACTCACGCGATTGCCGCCACCGCCTCCACCCTGTCCTGTTCCGACATAGGTGTGATGAATGTCGGAGTTTTGAATGTTGCCTTCGCTGTCCCAACATTTTACATAGTAATCGAGCAGGACGCCGCCGCTGTCGGTGACTTCAGCGTCGGTGAGATGATAAATAAATTGCTCGGAGATGACTGTTGGCAATTCATCAAAGGAGACGTCGCCGTAGTTGTAGGGATTTCCGGCGGGAAACGTGCGGCGGGTCATGGCACGAACGCGCCAGGCAGAAACTTCGCTTCCACCGGCAAAGGTTTCATTTTGGAATGATGATAGCGGATTTGCACCATCATTGTCAAGGCGATAATAGAGTGAACAAGCGGCAATGCCGCTTATGTCGTGAGCGAAGGTCCAGACTCGGAAATCGCGCGGATTTTGAACCTGAGTGTAGCCGTGCAGCGGGCCGAAGCCGATGCTGCCGGGGTTGTGGGGCCATTGCTGCAATTGCCAGATTGTCGGCGGAGTGTTGTCTTGTGATGAACCGATAACTTGAGCAGCGTAGTTTACTGCTTCGTTACAGGCGACGACGGGTTTCTGTTCAAGATCGAGTGACGTACCGTAATACATGTAGCCCGAATTTAATGAGCCGAGCAGGAAGTGCCACGCGAGGTCGAGCATGGTCGGTGCATTAACACGCGGATTTTGAATGGCCGGAATGTGAGACGGGCCACTGACTTGCTCGGCGGTCAAGACATAATTTGTGGCGGCGGTGATGACGGCCCAGTTGTGCGCGTCAATAGCCCAGCCGTTGTCAATGTCAATTTGTCCGGACGAGGTGTGCGGAGGCCACATCCAATTGGGAAAGTCGGGGTCACCGAAATCACCGTCAGCGTTTATCCACGCGCCGTCTTCGACGTGCACGATGTCATTTGCGGCGGGAGCGTGGTCGGCGAGATATTCGGGAACGGTAGTTGGTTCGTATCCGCGCGCGACGGCTTGACTCGTGAATTGCGGCACGCTTTCCATGTAGTAGGAGTAGCCGCCGCCGAAAGCATTGTCGCCGTCGTGTCCCAATGTTATCAGCATCGGTTTGGCGGGATCGTTGTTCGGCGCGATGATGTCGATGTCGTTGGGATTGTAGAGCTGATAGCCATCTTGCCAACTCATGGACATCGCAACAGGAACAGCGATGATGGTATCGGCGATGCCGGTTTGCGGGTCTATGTAGATTGCGCGATGCGGCTGAAAGGCGAAGGGGACTGCATCGGTCGGAGAGCAGCCGCGCGAGATAGTTTGCGTGCGCCAGATGTTTTGCGCGGGGTTTACCTGGTCAGAGAGATTCGGCGGATTGCAGTTTTCGCCGCCGGTGCCGAGTGTCAGCGGAAAATTCGAGCAGGCGCGGGAGAGATGTGTTGACGAAATGAACGTCCACTGCAATCCGCACTCGCGCAGAACGGGAATGATGCGTTCGGAAAATGCAATTTCAGGCGGAAAGAAGCCGGTGGTTTGCGCGGGAGTGTTTCCCCAAATCGAACCATATACGCTTTGATAGATTTGAATGTCTTTTTTCAGCACTTCGCGGTCAATCAACGGCGCGAAGCTGTGGTGATAGGAGATAATCGTCAATTCCATGCGCGGGCGTCCGCCGGACGTTGTCCAATTGCGCGCGGTTTGGAAGTGCGAGTTCCATGACGATGAATAGCCGCCGTAGTTGGCCGCACCAAGCGAGGCAACGTTACGAATCAGGCCGCCGGAGAAGGTGACTTGCGCACCGGCATCCACGCCGCTCATTGTCGCGATGGAATTTTTGGGTCGGTCTTGATAGGCGGCAACTCTATCGGCGAGTGTGAAGATGGAGTGCACATCGTTTTCAGGATGCGGAGCGCCGCTATTGCGCTGCCAGATGCTTTCGAGTGCCGTTTCATAGCCCGCACCATAAGGTGATTGATCAGGCCAGTAGATGGGCTGCTCCATGTGCCACAGATAGGTGGTGTGAACGGGAGCAGCCAGCAGCGTGGACGCTGGACCCATTGCGCTGGCGCAGAAGCACAAAAGGATCGTGAATAGTTTATTCATCGTATTTCGAGTTTTTCAGTATGCGCTTGAAATGGGAGCCTACTCAAAAAGGTCCCTACGGGATGACAATGGAGAAGCCCCCCTTAATCCCCCCAGAGGACTGGGGGAAATCAGAGGTTAGAAGAAGAGTCCCCAGAGGACGAGGACGATTGCTATCAACAGAATGGACAGTTGAATGTTGCGTTTATGCGCGGCGGGATCGCCGATTTCCCGTGAACTGCGCGGCGTATGTTTGAAGGTCAGACCGTTTAGCGATGCGGCACTCGGTGCGGGTGTTGACAGGCTTACGGCGACCAGGACTAAAGAACAAATGATAAACAGGAATGTGGCAAAATGCAGGAAGTTCATTTCGACCATCGTTGCAAGCAATCCGCTATCGAGCGGAGATTGCTTGTGCATGATTTCACCGATCAGCCGAGTCGCGCCAAGGACGAGACCGGTGAGCAGTGCTGCAATGGAGCCTGAGCCATTTCCGCGAGACCAGAGCAGTCCGAAAAGGAAAACTGCCGCGATGGGTGGACTGATGTAGGCCTGCACACTCTGCATGTACACATAGAGCTGCGACGAAATCAGATTGATGAAGGGAACCCAAAGAATTCCCAAGAGCACGACCACAGCGGTGGCGATTCTGCCCACACGGACGAGTGTTTTGTCGTCTATGTCGGGCTTCAGTTTTTTGTATACGTCGTAGGTGAAGAGCGTGGATGAACTATTGAAGCATGACGCGAGAGAGGACATCAGCGCAGCGAGCAAACTGGCGACTACCACGCCTTTTAATCCTTCAGGAAGCAGCCGCGAGACGAGCGTGGGGTACGCGCTGTTGCCGCTTGCTTCGGGATAGAGGACATAGGCGATCATGCCGGGAACGACGAGAATGAAGACTGGAAGTATTTTCAAATAGCCTGCGAAGATTGCTCCGCTGCGGGCTTGCTCGATGCCGCGCGCGCTCAGGACGCGCTGCACAATGTATTGATCCGTACACCAATACCAGATACCGAGAATGGGTGCGCCAAAGATAATGCCTGTCCACGGAAACTCAGGATGATCCATGGCTTTGAACATACTCCAGAATTCGGGAGGAGTTTTGGCGACAAGTTCTCCCCAGCCGCCGACTTCACCCAATCCGATAATTGTGAGTGTCAACGCACCGAGAATGAGAATAATCGCTTGAATCAGTTCCGTGTAGATGACTGCGGTCAATCCGCCGATGACGGTGTAAATGCCTGTAGTGACGACCAACGCGATTGCCGACGTGTAAACATCCCAACCGAGCAATTCGTGCAGCAGCAATGCTCCGGCGAAGAGCGTGACGGAGACTTTGGTCAACACGTAGGCGACAATGCTCACGCCCGTCAAATACCAGCGGCTCTTCGCATCGTAACGCCGCTCGAGAAATTCGGGCATGGTGTAAACTTGCGATCTCAGATAGAACGGCGCAAAGACCCAACCTAGCAGAAGCACAATTAAACATGCAAGCCACTCGAAGTGACCGACGGCGAGGCCGCCTGCCGCGCCGGAGCCTGCAAGTCCGACGAAGTGCTCACTGGAGATGTTCGTGGCGAAGAGTGAGGCTCCGATGGCAAACCAGCCCACGTCCCGTCCCGCGAGGAAGTAACCTGCCGCATCGTTCTTGCGGCGACGCGCGACGTAGAAGCCGACGGCAAACACCGCCGCGAAATAGGCGGCGATGATGATGAGGTCAAGGGCGGAGAGGTTCATGGGAGGAAAATTTGAAATAGGAAATAGAAAATAGGAAAGCAGAAGCAGAACACATGCGATGCTGGCGGATTGAATCTGCTTGGGTAGATTATATTAAGCCGCGACAGCCTTCAGGGTGACAATGCGGTTTACATTGCCGTGCTTGCTTGGGAACGGGGCACCCGCAGCGGGTGCCGCCGCGAGAATCCTTCGATGCTAACGGTGTGAATCTGCTCGGGTAGATCCTTCAGCGCGGCGGCCTTCCCTTGCAAGGGCATGCAGGATGACAAAGCGCAGCAGATCACAGCGCTCTATTTCATGTAATAAAGTTGCTGGCTTTGGCTCATGAATTCGAGCTTATTGAATTGGTGCGCGGATGGAAGCGATATCTCGAAGAGCTTCCGGTCCGGATCGTATAACAGGCGCGCGTCCGTTAATTCTATCGGTTTATCGTTGAGCATGATATCAGTCGGTGTCTTGACAACATCCCACCAGCGAATCGTTAATTTGCTATCCGGCGCACTGTAGTTTGCGGTATGTTTGTATCGAAAAAGCTGATGGAAGCCCTCCGCATTTCCGGCGTTGTAGTCGGTGCGGTTGAAAGCGCTGTCCTGATACGCGACGCTTGTGCCGTCATCTTCGTAGTGCTGAAACTGGGAGTGCGAGCGACGACCATAGGTGTAGATGTCGAGTGTCAATTCCTTCATCGGAGACTGATCAGAGTAATCTTGTGCTTCGCGACGAGCGATCACCGCTCCATCCCGCAAGAACATGGGGAGCCAATCCAAATGCGCATCCACGATGATCTCCTGGTTGCCGTCGTACACTCTTTTTGTGTTCCAGTCGAGCCAGCGGCCTTCGGGGAGATAGACTTTTTTGGTGTATTGGCCAACGCGGGTGACGGGGGCGACGAGAATGTTTTCGCCGAGCATGAATTGCTGTTGATAGGCCCAGTCGTAACATTTGGGATCGTTTTGGAATTCGTAGAACATCGGGCGCCAGATGGGTTCGCCTGTTACGCTTGCTTGCTGGAAGAGAGTGTAAAGCGTTGGCAATAACTCGTAGCGGAACTTGATGAACTTGCGGGCGATGGCTTCGTTGTTCTCGCCGAAAGACCATGGTTCTTTGTCGTTGGAGCCGAAGTGCGAATGAGTTCGGCAGAATGGCGAGACGGCACCGACTTGCATCCAGCGGACAAAGAGTTCGGGAGACGGTGTGCCCATGAAGCCTCCGATGTCCATGCCGATATTGGGTTGACCGGATAGGCCCATTGAGAGCATCAGGCGAATGCCGAGTTCGAGATGGTCTTCACTTGCAACGTTGTCACCTGTCCACGCGGCGGCGTAGCGCTGCATACCGGCGAATCCCGCGCGCGTGAGAATGAACGGGCGTTCGTTGGGAAATTCCTTCAGCAAACCTTCGTACGTTGCCTGGGCCATGTGCAACGCGTAGAGGTTATGCATTTTCTTGTGCGACGAGTTCAGTCCGTTGTCGTTAAAGATTGTCTCCAACGGAAATGCTTGTCCCCAACAGGCGGGTTCGTTCATGTCGTTCCAGAATCCGCGCACACCCCGTTTGCGGAATTGCGCGACGTGTTTGCCCCACCACGCGCGGGTTTTGGGATTGGAGTAATCAGGGAAATAGCTTTGACCTGGCCAGACTTCACCGATGTGAACGGAGTGGTCGGGGAATTTAACAAAGTGACCGCCTGCTAATCCTTCGGAGGCCATGAAATATTCCCAGTCGGCTTTAACGCCGGGGTCTATGATGGGAATGACTTTGAAGCCGTCTTTGCCTAAATCACTGAAGAGTTTTTCGGGATCGGGAAAGCGCGTGCTGTCGAAGGTGAAGACGCGATAGCCGTCCATGTGATGAATATCGAGGTAGATGACATCACAAGGAATATCTTTGTCGCGAAAGGTCTGGGCGAGTGTGCGGACTTCGGATTCGGGATAGTAGCTCCAGCGGCACTGTTGATAGCCGAGTGACCAGAGCGGCGGGAGAATCATTTTACCCGTGAGGTCGGTGAAGCGTGTGACGACTTCTTTGATCGTGGGGCCGAAGATGACAAAGTAATCCATCGGGCCATCTTCGGCGGCGAAAGATGAATAGCGCTGTTGACCGGCGCCGAAATTGAAACGAGTTTTGTAGGAGTTGTTGAAGAAGACGCCGTAGGCGATGCCGTCGCGCAGGCCGATGTAGAAGGGGACGGATTGATAGAGCGGGTCGCTGGAATCCTGATAGCCGGGAGTATCGCTGTTCCATAAGACCAATTCGCGGCCGCGGCGGTCGAGGCCTCCGCCCTTCAGGCCAAGGCCGAAGAACTTTTCTCCGGGAGCAAGCTTCTTCCACGTGCGGACTTCGTTACCGTCGAAGCCGTAGGCCATGGCGGGGTCGTCGGCTAAATATGTGACACCGGCACTTGGTATGTACCACGACAGATGCAACGAATCGCGGTCCAGGCGCACGGTGTATTTGCCGGTCGAAAGTTCGATGTAGTCGCTTTCCTCAGTGCGGTTCAGGAGCACGCCTGAGTCCGGAGCGAGCACGAGTGCCTCGCCAAGCAAAGACTCGGGATCGTCGGGGCGGACCACAGTGATGCGAACGATTTCGGGAGTAAAGAATTTGAGTTCGAGCGTGACGCCGTCAGTACAGGTGACTAACGCGCCGCGTTCGGTGGACTCAATGGAGGCCACAGGCGAGGCGAACTTGTAGTTGGCCTGCGCAATTGTGGTGGTTATGAGGAGGGCGAGGAGTAGCCTGCTAAGCATTTCCCTGTGTTTGGGGGCAAGACCTTAGTCCGGTTCGAGGATAATGTACGGATATTCTCGCGGGGGGTCAAGTCATCAGGTGGGTTAGGCTACTTTGATTGGTCATGGAGAGCTATTTTTAAGTATATGAAAATATGAGTTTACGCGATCCCCGGTTCATCTAGTATGAGTGAATGATGCAGAACACTACTTGTGAACCCAAATTTGTTGACTGCCAATTGTTTTGTGCGGGACGAAATTCTGATCGACATATTGGAAGATCATAGGCACCCGCTCTTTGACCGAAACTCCGCCAATGTCTTTCCACACGGCGTCGTTTTGATACAAGACGTATTCAATGGGTTTGGTTTCGAACTGCGAAATAGTCAGTTCCTGAAATTTTCTCGATGACGCAAGCCAGATCTCTGAAAACACAACGGGGCATGGTTGATCGAGTAAGTAGTACCACGACCCTTCGTTGGTCAAACTGACAAACAGATTCTCGGCGTTGACAACCGTTTTCAAATAGCTCAATGTCTCACGGTATTCGTCCGTCAGAAGATCATCGTCAGAATATCCGACCGGGTAGGCTCTGGTAAAGCCCCCCCCGAACATCAACGCCGTCACATAGATCGCCGTGCCAACAAAGGCGGCGATTGCAGTCAGCCCAATTTCGAAGGGACGTGTCAGTCGATAGTTTTTGAGCCGAGGCAAATGGTATTTAACGACGACGTACAGCAAGAATATGGTTGACCACGATGCGCCTGTGGCAATGTGCGCTCGATCTGAGTGATTCAACGCATAGAGAAATGCCGTCAGCGCAAGCAATGCGAACATGATGTCTGAAAATCTGTCGCGGATGAACTCCTTCAAGTTGTCCCAGAATCCGCGATTCGATCCGGTTTCAGCCTGCAGCAGCTGATAAAAAATCCATGCGGCAACGGAGGCTTGTATCAACAGCGCATACATCCTGTAGAGTGTCGCCCGCAAATTATCCGTGGTTATCAAGTATTGCAGGCCCTCAACATAGCCCCGGTACGCGAGAATGTCCCGAAATACGTAGGACAGAAACGGGCTGTAGTGCCAATTGATGAGCCACCCTACTGTGAGAATGCCTGCCGAGGCACCCGCAAATGAGGACAGAAGAAAGGTGAACCGCTGCAGCCGATTTTGCAGCAAGAGTGCCAATATAACGGGAAACGCGATGGCATAAATCGCTGTTGAAATAATGCCTTTGTCGAGGGCTACCGCATACGCAAACGGCGGCAGAAATGCCAGCAAAAAGGAAACGACACCCAAACTGCGGGTTGATTTGGTTCGCGGCAGCAGGAAGAACAGAGCCGCGAGTAACGCGTAGACGGCGTCGCGCTCTGCGAATCGTGACGGGAGTACATAGCCTGCAACTGTGAAGCAAAGCAGCAGCGAAGCACAAAGCGCCGCCGCAAGATAGTTCGTGTTGAATATTACAAGGAACAGGAAAGCGATTGTGCAGTACGCGAAAACATGGAGCAGAGAGTCCATAATAATCAGTGACGACTCGGATCTGCCAAACAACGCGAAAGCCGCCGTGGATTTTGTGACGTCCACGAGTATGCCTCTCGTCGGATAGAAGTCAATGTACGGTTCAAGACCATGTTCCGCGGCAACCACGGTCGCCGCGACCAATCCGTGGTGATAGTGGTCCATCGTCGGACCAGTTCCGCCGGGGCTGCTTTCCAGATAGTGATAATGAGCGGCCAGAGCAAGGACAAGACACGCAAGCACAGCATACAGACGATTCTTCGACGCAAGACCTGGCGCATGACTTGATTGAGGAGTGTGTGCTCCTTGTGCCAGAAATCCTTCCCGAATCAGCTTAACCGCCGCCGCAAGCGTCATGCAGGAAAGTATCGCGATTAAGAAGACAATATAACGTAAGGTATTCGTGCGCTGGCTGAAGTGTGCTTTTGCCAACGGTCCAAATGTCCCGGTCGGGTTGTCGTAGGGAACAGAGACAAGATTCCAAAGAGCGAAGCCGGTAAGCGCACCTGCCAAGACCACCAGGACGACTGTTGCGGAACGTGAAATATTACTATTCATGGAATATTAAAGACTCTATCTGCGTTGCAGAAGGTCCCTCACGTGAATTGTCACAATGTACACAATTCAACTGCGGCTTTCAACAGTTCCATTCCCGATTCGGTCACAGGCAAAACCCCCTGCCAAGTACAGACTAAGCAGGGGGTCAAAAAGTGAAGGAGAATCGTCCGGTTTATTTCAGTTGCAGCAGAAAGACTCCGATAGTGCGGCCAATCTGGCGGTTAAAGACAACTGTTGAACCGTCGGGTGAAATTTGAGCCCGGGCATCGCGTTCATTCGAGAGCGGATAGGTCAAGCGTGTGCGGTTCGCGCCGTTGCTGTCCATCAGGTAAAGTGAAAATGTGCCGCTTTCATCGCAGGAGTAGATAATTTGTTTGCCATCGTGTGACCACGCAGGCCAACCCTCTGCGGAGGGAGTGTTCGTCACGTTTGTCCATTGTGTGAATCCGGCATCGCACACGTACACCTCGTCGTTCGCCTCGCCGCGAAGCATTACAATTTGCGACATGTCGGGCGAAAAACGGGCACAGGTTTCCACTTCATCGGAGTAGGTCAAACGCTCTTCGCCCGTGCCGTCCGCGTTAATGCGATAGACTTCGAAACTCATGTGGTCGTCACGGTTGGAATTGAAGAGTAACGACTTGCCGTCCGGCGAAAAATAGGGATGTATATCGCGCGCGACATGTTGTGTGAGCCGCTTCAGTCCCGTTCCGTCCACTGAAATCGTGTAAATTTCCTCGTTGCCGTCGCGGTCGGAGACAAAGGCGATTTGCGAGTTGTCGGGTGACCAATCCACGAAGTTGTTGTTGAAATCGTCCGCCATGACGGGTCTGTCCCCCGTCCCGTCGCGGTTCATGATGTGAATCTGCCACTTGCCCGTGCGGTTGGTTTGATAAAGAATTTGTTCACCATCCTTCGACCAGCGGGGATAGGCATTCTCCTTACCCGGTTCCCAGAGGATTTTCTCGGGCACGGCGGGATCCGATTCCATTGATGCAGCAACTGCTGTGATCGCGGAAACAGACCACGCAAACAGCATGACCGCAGTCTTAAACTTCATATGATACTCCTCACTCAATTTGTCCGATCTGATCTGTCGGTGCTTCCGTCTTCGTACAGTCCGATAATCGCTTCGGCCGGAGTTGATTCGCTGCCGGCAAATTCGATTCGGAAGTAGGACAATCCCTCAACTGCAAAGCGACGCGCCGTCAGCGGAGTCAGTTTGCGCAATTGGCCGTTATCACGCTGGTAAAAGAGAACGCCGTCGCGAAGGGTCACGCTTCGAGGCCCGTAGCCGCCCGCAAAGAACGAAAGTTCCGTCTCCGACAGTTGAACGGGATTCACGTGCGCGTTCAATTCGTCAATTAGCCATGACAACTGTTGCAGCCGCCGTTCGTCTGTCTCTGATTGGTGTAAACGGCGGGCAGCTTCAAGCATGGCAAGTTCCAAGGCAACGGAATCCTCGCACGGAATGTCCGGCAACACCCCAACTCCTTCCCAATTCGATCCTGTAATGGGATTGACGGCGCGTGTGAAGGGAATGGAAATCGTGACACCAAGGTCCGGCAGACCGTACGTGTGATTATCGTGCGCTCCGCCCCCGGTCGTGTCACCGATTATCGTTGCTCTGCGCAAGGCCTGAAGATTGTACGCGAACTCCTCGGCGGCGGAAAACGATTGACTACTCTGCAAAATATATACTGGTTGCGAGAGCATGCGGACACCATTCAGATTCGCATATGTCCAATATTGTTCGTGTTTGCCGTTGCGAGGACAAATAAAGCTGTTCAGGTGAACCCTGCCGTTCAGAAAATAGCTGGACATGAGCTGAATCATCTGCGGACTGCCGCCGCCATTCTCGCGCAGGTCAATGATTACGGCTTCGGAGTTGGCAAGAAAAGACATCGCTCCTTCGGCAACGCGTGCCGCCTCTTCGAGTCCCGAAAACTGATTCAGTTTCAGGTAGCCAATATTGCAGCGCAACCGCTCAACCTTTTCAAAACCGAAGTTATTGTAGCGGCCACGCTCCCTGTTCAACGAATCCCGCTGCGCACCGGTCGCCCTGTAAATCATGAGGGCGTGTTCCGGCTCAGCCCAGACTCCAAGGTGACGGTCCTTTGTCACTGACCGTAAGTCTGCCGTAACGGCGTGCGTGAAGTCCGGCAGCCACTTCAGGGTGTCGTAAGCTCCCCTTGCATACCGGTCCGTAATTAATTCCACCGCAGCCTCTGCCAAGTCACCAAACAGATACTCTTTGGCGATCATTTGAGCCAACGTGTCCACGATTGCGCGTTTCCGTTCAGGCGTAGCCGGAGGAATCTCTGACTGGGCCAGCGCCAGTGAACTGCTGACAAGAACGGTAAATGCGATGAAAATCCGATTCAATTTGTGCCTCGCTTGATAGTACAGCCGGACCCCATGAAGAGAGACATGAGAACCAGACGAATAGTTGCGGCAATTGGCGCCTATCCCCAAAAAAACGCCCCGCACAGTTCGTATGCGGGGCTGAACACACCTTGGATGAGATCGGGAATACTGCTACTTCAACAGCACGACCTTGTGTGTGGCCGTGAAGTCCGCGGCTTCAAGGCGGTAGAAGTAGAGACCGGACGGCAGTCCGTCCGCGGTGAACTGCACTCTGTGGCTTCCGCGCAGCATTGGCGCATTGACCAGCTCGGCGACTTCCTGACCGAGCGTGTTGAAGACTTTGAGCACGGTATGAGCATCCATGGCCAACGTGAATTCGATGGTCGTGCCGGCGTTGAAAGGATTCGGATAGGCGGCATTCAACGCGAACTCACTGGCCACGGGAGTTGGAGCCGCGTCGTCAATGATAACCCTTCCTGCGGACACGCAGTCCACCCAGCCGGCACGGTTGCCCATCAGAATTTCGACGACATTGCTGTTGTCAATATCGGGCAAGATTCCGACGCAATCGACAGCGTCAAAGTCCCCCGCTCCGACGGTGGAGAATATCTGCTCGCCGTCCCAGCCGCTCAGCGCTACCATGCGATCGCTTAATGTGCCGCATACCAGGTCCGCAATACCGTCGTCGTTCAAATCGGGCGCGGCCTCAAGACACAGCACATTTTCCGGATCATTGGGGTCAGCGATCTCATTCCAAATTTCGAAGCCCTGCGCTCCATCCAAACAAACCACGTGACCTGATGTCGTACCGTAAACCACTTCACGAACACCATCGCCTGTCATGTCGGGGAGAACCGTCAATTCATAGACGAACGTTCCGGCAGTAGAACGGAGCCAGAGCTGCTGTCCTGTCTCACCATCAATGGCGTAGATACCTAAGTAGGCAGAGGCCGCCGCGACATCGTCAGAGGTGTTGACGCCCGGATTAGCGTTGCCCATCCATTCGATGTCAAATACAGGAGAGTTGGCACCAATTGACGTCTGGAAAATCTGCTGTCCGGTCGCTCCGTTCATGCAAATCACCCAGCTTGTAGTTCCACCAAGAACTTCGGGAATGAAGTCACCCGTGAAATCCTGAACAGTGGTAAAAGCATAGAAAGAGGCGTATGCAGGTCCTTCCCACAACAATTCACCGGAAGCTCCGCTGAGTGCGAACACACGCCGCGGTCCGCCGCCACCGCCGTCGCTTCCGCCTGACGCCAATACGTCCGCGATGAAGTCTCCGTCAATATCCACAAAGCCTTCGACGTCATTCACCCAGCCGCCACCTGCCCACCAGCGTGTGTCAAACAGCCAGAGCTCTTCACCGGTTAACCCGGAAAGGGCAATGACCGAGAGACTGCCGCCTGCTGTACCGATTATCACGTCGTCCACTCCGTCGCCTGTAATATCCGTTATGCCGGACAATGCGCGGTCGTAATAGACCATTCCTGCATGATTCTGATCGGCGCGTGAGTTGTACGTCCAGAGCGTGTCCGCACTGTTTGCCGACGCACCATTGATACAGGCTGTCAGTCCCGTCCCGCCGCACGCAATTACTTCGGGAATTCCGTCACCGTTAACATCACCGATGGCTGTCACCGCATTGATGCCGACATCAAAGCTCTCCAGCGGGTCACGATAGGTCCAGATACTCTCGCCGGCATCGAAGTCAGCGATGACTCCTTCGCCATTCAAAACCACATTGAATTCAAGCTGGTCGGGGTCTGTTGAACCAATCGTCAAGGTGCCGTTGTGAAATCCTGATTCATGCGGAGCAAACCAAACGCGCACGAGCAGCGATTCCTGAGGAGCCAGCACGGCGGGCAATCCCGGCGCGTCCGCTGAATAGGACAGGCCGCTCGTGATTTCGGCCGCTTCAATGGTCAGATTGCCGTGACCTGTATTCGTGATTTCAACAATCCTTGACGAGCTTAACGTCGGACTTGGATACCAGACTTGTCCAAAATCCAGCGTTGTCGGTGACACAGAAATGTTGCCTTCATCCGCATGCGCAATGCCGCTCAATGTGACTCCAACCACCGGTTCGTCGGAATCGTTGGAATGTATCCACAGCGTGTCCGTGTATGTTCGCGGCTCCGGTGGATCAAACCGTATCGTCAGCGACTGAGCCTGTTCCGCAGGAATGCTCAGAGGAAAATTCGCAGCCACGACCGACATACCGATACCGACCGAGAAAGTGACTGAATCCAATCTGAGCGACACATTTCCAATATTGGTGACAACCATGTTCCAATCCACCGGAAATCCCACGACCTGTTCACCGAAATCGTGGAAGGTGGAGTCGAGTGCAATGTCCGGCGAAATCGCGTTGCTGACGTCATATTGAAGAACACGGTTTTGATTCGAGTTCTGATCTATCGCAATCACCCACAGAAAACCGTCTACCCAAGCCAGCCCGCGAATCCGGCGGTCGGGCAGCGTAGCGTGTTCCGGCAACGTAAATTGCCAGTTCAATTCACCGGTCTCGGCATCGAAGCGATAGACGACGTCACCGTCCGCGTTCACAGATGTCGTCCACAAATATCCCTCACTATAGGCAACGCCGCGCACTTGATCACCGAAAGCATTCAAGCTGTCGAGCCGGGCGCCTGTTTCGGACGAAATCTTCAGCATTTTGTTGGACGGAAAGTATCTGCTCACCCAGAAATCATTTCCGTCTGCCGCCATTCCACCGGCATAGCCTGCGGCCGGGTCGGGAATGGAATCCAATACCACTCCAGTTGCCGCATCAAGCTGATAGATTTGCTGACGGCTGAGATTCCCGGAAATTGTCCACAGTGTTCCGTTGGCATACACGAGACCGTCGGAGCCGTTGACCGGCGATGTGATTGTATCCAATGCCGCGCCGTTGACCGGACTGAATCGCACCAACCGGTTTGAGTTGTCGCCCGACCAGAAGGCTTCGCCGTCATAGGTCAACGACTGGGATGTGGACGAAGGCGCGGGGATACTCCCCACAAGTACTTGCGCAAGGGTTTCACCGCCAAACAAAGCGGCAAACCCCGCAATGACAAAAGCTGCTTTCAACGTATTTCCTGACATGGGTCCTCCTTACCCGAACACTCCCCGAATTCCCGAAGAGTCGCGGTATTGTTGCAAATTGGATGAGCAGTCCTAACCGAAATAAAGACACAACGGGGACACCGCCCGTGGGCGTCCCCGTTGTAATGTAAGTTATCCTGAGGATTTATTCAACCGGTTCGGTTGAGGCCACCACCACATAGAATCGAATATTGCTTGCCGCCAGCGCACCGATGTCCACAAAGGTTGTGTCGGCCGTGCTGCCCAGCGAGTTTGCCGGAATGATCTCGAAATCGGACACGTTCGACGCATAGATTTCATAGCTTTGAGCATTCGTGGTGCCGGTCCAAGTCAATATCGCGTTCCCGTTATCGTAGTCGATGGTGATAATCAGGTCAACCACCGGCTGCGCTTCGGCAAACGGTTCGTACTCGTCGGCGCCGATATCCGGATTTGTCGCAGAGCGCGGATCGCCGTCAATGTCCTCGGTGAGCAGGGCAATGGGCTGTGCCAATCCATCCACGGTCGAAGACAGCGTATCTATGTGCAAGTCGGTGTTGCTGACGAAACCGGGATCGAGGCCGATGCCGTTCGCGTCACGTCCCGAAGCCTGCCAGGTTGCGAAGTCGGCAAAAATATTCGCGCCATCGCGGCCTGTGCTGTAGAATGCGCCCGTGCCGTAGAGGCAATTGTAGTTGGATTCCACAAGCGTACCGGATGACCTCCAAATCGCATAGCAGGTGTTGGTGTCCTGTTCGACTTTGACAATGTTGTTCAACGCCGTCACACTGCCCGCACCTAAATAGATACCGGCAATTTCATCACCGTTTGCAACGTTGTTCATCAGGATGCTGTTGTTCACGGCAAAGGTGTTGCCCGTGCTGCTGCGAATACCGAAGATTCCCGGTCCGCTCGTCTGGAAATCATAGACGAAATTATTGAACACGTACGAATAACCTGTCGTGCCGGGACCGGAATAGACCCCCGCAACGTCCGGGAAGTTGCCCGTGTTGGTGTGGCGGAAGTTATGAATCCGATTGGCATGCACGAACACGCTGTCATCCGCGGTCAAGGCGGCCACGTAGACTCCGTAGCAGGAGGTGGATGAATAGCCATGCGGCTCGATGTCGTTATGGTGGACATTCGCCAGATGCGCGTCATCAAGATAGACACCGTAGCTGGCCGCGAGAATCGTGCAATTCATCACTTCGAGACCAAGCACCGTGCCTGTTCCGCCTTCGCAGCGAACACCGTAAAACGCGCCGCGAATCGTGACTCCGTCCACCAAGCAGTTGTCGTTGCCGTCAAAGTTCACCTTGACACCGCGTGTGGAGGAGTTTGAACTGTCTCGCGCCGTAATCGAGAGGTCACGCAGGGTTATGTACTGTGCGCCGTTGTCCAACTCGACGGCGACGTTAGTGGCGTTGGTGGCGACGATGTCAATGCCCTCAAAGGTGATGAAGTCCGCGCCGTCAAAGTACACGACACGCGGAGCAACTCCGTCCTGAAGAATGACGACATCGAGTTCAGGTGATTGATGCGCACGGAAAATGACACGGTCCACGAAATTCGCGCCGCTTATTGCAGTCAGCACGATGCTTTCGTTATATGTTCCGTCATACGCTTCGATAATCACTTCACCGTCAATGCCGCGCTGCTGCAGTGCGGTCACAGCTTCGTTAAAGGTTGCAAAGTCGTTATTGCCGCCGCCGAGGTCATAAATACCCGACATCGGAGGTCCGACCACGGTCACCGCAGAGGTTGCGCTGTCATTGTCCGCATAGGCATCCGTTGCAAGGAACGCCTGGACTTCCAACTGACCGATTTCGAAATCGGATGTCGGCGGAGTCCACGGCAGTGAAATCGTGTCACGCACACCTGAAGCCAGCGAGACGAGGAGCTCTGATTGCTGAACGCCGTTGTAGAACAACCGCACCGGAACGTCCGTTTCCGCATTCGTGCCGAAGTTTTCGATATCGGCTTGAATGGAAGTCGGCACGCCGCCGATGTAGCTGGCCTGCAGGTTGACAATCGCATACACACCGTAGTCATGCGCGAGGGACGAGAATTCATATTCGTCGGCGCCGATATCGGGCGGTGAGTTGCGGGTTTCGTCGTCAATATCGGTGGTTACGATGGCAACCGTCTGTCCCGCGCCGTCTACGAGGTCAAAGGTCGGTGCAATGTGCAGATTCGTCGCGTCCACGAAACCCGCAAGGCCGGACACGGAGTTGGCGTCAAAACCGGTCGCCGCATTCCAAGCCGCGAGCGTCGCATGGCTGCTGCCGCTGAAACCGACGTTGTAGCCCGTTCCGGAACCGTATACGCAGTTGTAGTTACTGCTGAGCGAGCCGCCGGCAAGGTAGATTGACCAGCACTCTTCGGTCGGTACGTCAAGCTGCAGGATGTTGTTCACCAGAGAGGCCGCCGTCGAAGCACCGGTCATGTAGAATCCGTAAATGTTGCCCGTCGTGGCAACGTTGTTGATTCGGACGCTATTGTTGTAGAACTCCGAGTTGCCGGTCGTCGAGCGCATTCCATACACCGTGCCGCCCGTCACGTTCCAATCGTAGATGAAATTGTTGTAGGAAATGTGGGTCGTGCCTGCAGATGTGCTGACATTGACACCGTTCGAAGTTGTGCTCGAGCGGAAGTTGTGTATCTGATTGTTGTAGGAGTACGTCGTGTTGCCCGTATTGTGGGTCGTCACGTACACGCCGTAAATTTCCGTCGCTGCGCTGGCCCAGCCGGGTTGAATATCACAATGGTGAACGCTGCTGCCGTTCTGGCGCTCGAGATATGCACCGTACTTGCCTTCGAGAATCGAACAGCCGCGCACCTCATTGGACTGGTCGCTTGTGGTCGAGGAGCCGCTTAAGCGCACACCGTAGTAGGCGCCGGAGATTACGGCATTTTCAATCACGTTGTTGTCGTTGCCACCGCCGACGACGTACACACCGTAGTTGGATGTGCCCGACACGCTTGCGCCGGTAATCGCACAATCCTTGATTGTGTTATAATCCGCGTCGCCAGTGATTTCCACAGCCCGGCCCGTGCCGGTGCAGGTGATATCGATGTTCTCAAATGTCACGTAGTCCGCACCGTTCAATTGGACGGTCGGGCTGGCGGCGACAATTTCCGGCGGAGTCAAGGCCGGGTCAAGACCGACAAATGTGATGGTGTTTGTCGCGGATGCGCCGGGTATCGCGGGAACGGACACGGATTGATTGTAGGTGTTTGCATACACATTGAATGTGACCGCGCCGCTTACACCGCGTAACGCCAAATCCGCAACAGCGGCCGCGACAGTTGCATAGTCGTTGTCGCCGCCGCCGACGTCATAACCACCCGACATCGGCAAACCGACCACCTGTACCGCCGCAAGGGCACTGTCATTGGCCGAGTCTACGTCGCCTGGCAGGAAGCTCTGGACTTCAAGATTTCCGCTGCTTGGAGCGGCCGGAGTCGTCCAGGAGAATACGACAGTGTCAACTTCTTCGGGAGCAAGACTCACAAGCAGTTCCTGCACTTGCGTGTTGGCATAGAACAAACGAATAGGTATGTTTACCTGAGCCGCGCTGCCGCGGTTCTGTACGCGGGCGTTAATCGGTGTCACCGTATTTTCAGGATAGAGCGGGGTGATGCCAATCAATTCGAGCACAGCATAGTCGTTCGGCGGCGCCATAGCCTGATATTCGTCGGCACCGATGTCCGGTGTCGCCGTGCGCGTATCACCGTCAATGTCATCCGTGATGCCTGCAATCGGCGCTCCGGCGTTACTCACGAGTGTGAAGGCGGGTTGAATATGCAAATCCGCTCCACTCACGAAGCCCGGATTGCCTTCAACACCGAAGTTCTCATAATCCGTGCCAGCCTGCAATGCGGCGAGATTGTTATATTCCACCGTTCCGACGTCGAAGACCTGATAGTTTGTACCGCCGTCGTTGTAGTAGGCATTGTTTTCCAGAATGGTGGGATTGTACCCTGCCGACAAACCGTAGTAAACATCGGTTGCCGCGGTGGCTTCGGCGAAATAGAAGATGTTATTCTGAATGTTTGCCGTTTGAGCACTCGCCGCTTTATAGTAGCCGCGCACTGCGCCGGTGCCGTTCAGGTCGGCGATGTACATACTGTTGAAGTAGTAGTTCACCGTACCGTTCGAGGCATACACCCCCTGCAATCCTCCGGTACCCGACGTAAAGGCGTCGTAGAGGAAGTTGTTGTGGAAGTTAATCGTCGTGTTTGCACCCATGTTCGCCCGCAGGAAGCCAATCGTTCCCGTGCCGACGACGTTGTGAATCTTGTTGCGATAGATGTGAATCGTAGTGCCTGCGGCGGATGATGCGGTTTCAATGGCGTAGTTCGAAGAACCGCTGTCGTTGGCCTGAAAATCGCAATCGCGGACAATTAAACCGTCGCAGTCATCCGTGTACAACGCAATTTCGCAATTTACGGTCGTGCAGTTCTCAATAATGATGCCCGAGCTGGCTGGAGCCGCACCGGATGTCAGATAGATACACTCGATACCCTTGCGGCAATCGAGACCTGAGAACAAGTTGTTGCTGTTGCCGTTGCCGAACAGACGAATCACATGCGAAACCGTGCTCGCCAGATGCGATTCCAACACGCAGTCACGGAATATGTTCTCCGCGGAACCGCCCTGAAGCTGCAGACAGTTGTCCGTTTCCACGCTTGCCCAAATATCGATGCCGTCCCACGTAATAAAGCTCGCGCCGTTCAAGAGCACAACCGGAATTGAGGAGGTCGTGGCCGACGAGTCGAGGATTCGCGCCGTGCCGGACGCATCATTAAAGGTCACGCGATTGGTCGCGTTTGCGCCGGGAATCGCGCCGATGAATTCAATGCGCTCTTCATAATCCGAACCGTAGACATCAAAGGTCACAGGACCGGCAACACCGTTGCCGTACAGCGCCGCGACCGCTTCCGTGAAGCTTGCGTAATCCGGTGTCGCACCGCCAATGTCATAGGTGCCGGATAGCGGCGCACCTACGACGGTAAAGGACCAAACTGGTCCGTCCGTTTCGCCGTAGACATTGCGGGTCACAACTTTCCAATAGTAGGTCTGATCATTTGCAAGGTCTGCAGGCGGATTATAGGAAGAGGTGTTCACATTGTTAATCTTCCTTGCCGCGGCGATTTCGTTGACCACGGAGTCCGATGTCCATGCCAAATAGAGATCCACCGTCTCCGTGCCAATGCCATTTACCCAGAGCAGGTCCGTGTTGGCAGCCACGCCGACCGCTTCGTTGGCGGGGCTCGGTGAGCCTGCTTCGTTCGGCGGAGCAAGCAGTTCCGGTCCAGTCACGTCATCGAGAAAAACCTGATTGCCGCCATCGCCTTCATCGCGGTGCACGAAGGCCACGTAGATATCCTGACCGACATAGGGAGCAAGACTCACGATGTAGTTAATGTACTCGTTGATAAACGCACCGCCTGAGCCGCACTTGTATTGCGCAAGCACAGTCGTGAAGCTGGACGGCAGCGAATCCGTCGCGCTTAAGCGAACATAAATTGAATCGTTGTCCACGACAAACGAAAATTGGGTCCGCAGCCAATAGGAAAGTTCATCCGTCACATCGTTCACGTGCAGTTTCGGTGAAATCAACCACCGCTCCGCCACACCGATGACATCCTCGTCCGTCACCTGCGCCTTTGCCGTGCCGGAATGCGTATTTGATGTCGTGCGGCTCCATAGAGTTACGCCGTCGCCGGTTTCAAAACTCTGCCAACCGACCGGCGGAAACGTTGTTCCGTCGAAACTCTCATTTAGATCGACTGCAAGTGCCGACGATGCCATGCAAAGTAGAAACGCCCAAGTCAACAACCCTTTGATACGATCCATTGTGTGCCTCCTTAACCTACTGTCCTCAGGATAGAGCCGTGGTGACCCTCCCTGCACAAAATCAGATTCTGTCACGTCCTAGTTCTCAGTTCCAACGGCAAATTCATTCCGTTTTCAACACTATAATATATACCTCATAGTAGCTTCAAGCAACACTTATTTTTACTCCTGTTATATCGTCATCACGTGTTCCAATCCAAAGAGCCAAGGATAACACTTTGTTTTTTCGGGATGTCGTTAAAAAGAGTTCAAAGTCTGAAATTGCAATGTTTTTCACGCACAGTTGATTTCCATTTCATGCCTCCGTAACTTATTCCTGTCAGACATTGCTGACCCAAATTCCCCCAATATCAATACAACAGCCGCGAACGATGAATTCCCCGCATTGCCCACTTCGATTGCTCGTTTCCGCGCTTTGCCTCTGCGCGCTGCTTCTCCCTGCGTCCGCTGTGGAGCAAGCCGGCATCTCCGACGCGATAAGTGATGAGATTGTCGCTCAATTGACGCACCTAATGCCCGACGACGAGCTGACCGTCATCGCCTATCTTATTGACCAAGCTGATATTGCCACGCTTGATTTTGAACTTAGCAAAATGCGCGCAACCAGGCAGCACCGTCACCAAGTGATTGTGGATGAACTGCGCCGCGTGGCGCATGACTCACAACTCCCGCTTCTGCTAATGCTGGACGAACTGAAACTTGCGGGCGATGTTTCCGGCTTCACTCCTTACTGGATTGTGAATGCGATTGTGTTTCGCGGAAATCGCACCGCTCTTCAACAAATTGCATCGCACCCAGATGTGCAATGGATGGAGTTGAACTTCAGTCCTTCTCTTATCGAGCCAGTTGATTATGACCGTGGACGTTCGTTGCCGTTGGATGAAAACCATGGAGTTCCAACAGGTGTTCGCGCTATCGGGGCACGCCGGGTGTGGTACGAGCTCGGTTACACCGGCGCGGGAAGACTGGTTGCAAATATTGACACCGGTGTAGACGGCGCACATCCGGCTCTGGCGGGAAGATGGCGCGGCACGAGCGAACCCGCAGATGAATGCTGGCTGGATGTCGTGCGCAATTCCACTTTCCCCGAAGATGACAGCCCGTCCGGAGGACACGGCACGCACGTCATGGGCACCATTTGCGGCAATTCAACCGTTACCAATGATTCCATCGGCGTTGCGCCGGGGGCGCAGTGGATAGCCTGCAACGCGATTGACCAGGGCAGCAGTGATGCTTTTGACAATGATATTCTCACCGCATTCCAGTGGTTTGCCGACCCCGACAGCAACAGCGCGACGCTTGATGATGTTCCCGACGTTGTTCACAATTCATGGGGAGTGGACGGCCGCTTCTCGGGCTACTCCGACTGCTATCAGCTATGGAACCAAGCCATTGTGAACTGCGAAGCGGCCGGTGTGGTTGTCACGTTTTCCGCCGGAAATGAAGGTCCGTCGAGTCGTACATTGCGCAGCCCGGCGACGGTGCAGATTGACTCCGTCACCGTGTTCTCCGTCGGAGCGGTTGATGCCAATGCTGACACCATCCCGCCATACAACATCGCTTCGTTCTCCAGCAGAGGTCCGACCGACTGCCCGCCGTTCTCGCTCATCAAGCCCGAAGTCTGTGCGCCCGGAGTGGATGTTTACTCTTCATTCCCCGATGGGAACTATACCCGCTTAAGCGGCACCTCGATGGCGGGACCGCATGTGGCTGGAATAGTCGCGCTGATGCGGGAGGCCAATCCCAATGCGGAAGTGCGTGAAATCAAGTCCATTCTCATGCGCACTGCGATTGACTACGGTGACGCGGGTGAAGACAACACCTTCGGATTCGGATTCGTGGATGCCTATCAAGCCGTTGTGGAGATTTCCGCCAACCGCAGCATCGTGACCGGTGTTGTCACAGATGAAAACTCCGGAAGCCCGCTCGGACATGCGACCGTCAGCGCCGGCAGCCGAGTACGTCAAACGAACGCCAGCGGCGAATACACACTATCTCTTCCCGGTGATACGACGTGGCAGCTCATTTACAGAGCGTATGGTTATATGCCGGAATCTCTAAATGTGGAATTGGGAATCGCCGAAACACTTCGCGTTGATGCCGCTCTGACTTCTCTGCCGCAAGGAACCGTGCGCGGTGTGGTGCGCGCCGGCGCAAACATTCCGGTTTCCGAAGCAACGGTGGAGTTCCCCGGAACTCCCTTGCCGCAACTCATTACGGATGCAAACGGTGAATTCGAATTAGCTGTGCCGGGCGATTCGTCTTACGTGTTGGAAGTTTCCTACGGCGGTGTTACCGCCGATACTTCCTTCACCATTGCCACGGGACAGACTATCGAACTCGAACTGTTTTTGCTGTCGCTTCTCTCCGAACCGCAAGGACCTGATAACTACGGTTATCGTGCCTACGACCATCTTGACATCGGAATACCGCCGCTCTTTGATTGGCTCGAAATCGCGCCCTCACGCGGGGGCAGCGGCACACTCTATGCCGTGGAGGACCGGGACTCTTCTGTATATGTCCGCACTCCCTTCCCGTTCCGCTATTACGGTCTCGAGTATGACTCGATTACCATCAACGAAAACGGCTGGATTGCCGCAGGGATTTCGCACGACCACTCCTTCTTCAATTTCCAGATTCCGAGTGCGTCCGGTCCGCCTGCCATGATGGCACTCTTCTGGGACAATCTGCATTGGGACCCGGAACAATCGGAGTTCTGTGTCTATCATGACACGCTGAATTGCCGGCTCGTTATTGAGTTTCTGAACTTCAAGTTTGCTTCTGCGACGGACTTAAGCATTACGTGCCAGCTCCAAATCTTTGACCCTGCGGCGTGGCCGACTCCCACCGGTGATGCGGAACTCCTGATGCTCTACGAGCAAATTGAGCTTCCCAATTCTTCCACCGTCGGTATCGAAAATCACACGGAATCCGCTGGTGTGCAGTGTCTTTTCAACGGTGCGAACGGGAATCGCACGTGGGGAATCCGGGCAGGATCAGCCCTACTCTTTACGACTCGCACTCTCCCCTTTGCAACCGGAAGTTTGAGCGGCACTGTCACCGCTCATCCGCTCCCCGATGATTGGAGTCATGCGGTGGTTCGGGCGGGCTGTGAGTATATTGCGGTGATGAGTGGAGCGTTTAACTCGGAGAATGTCCTGTCCGGATTGCGGGATGCAGTCTTCCTGCTCCCCGGCTATGAACGTGCCGTCGCACAAATTCAAATTGGTGAAGATTCACTGTCTCATTGGAACATCGAAGTCTGGAGGCTGGACCCGCCGCGAAATCTCACCGGACAGGCAGTCAATGACACGCTAATACTTACATGGGAGCCGCCGCAATCTGAATCGCTCGACGAGTTCGAACGCTACCTGATTTTCCGCGATGGCGCGCTGCTTGCCGCCGCGACCACTGAGACATATCGTGACCCCATTGTCGGCACACAAGTCCGGAACTATTATCTAATCGCCGAGTACGGCGGCGGAGTCAGTGACACCAGCAATCACTTCATCTTCGATCCGACGTCAGCCGTTGAACTACCTGCGGGCATGCCGCGTGAGTTCTCCCTCTCGCCGGCCTATCCGAATCCGTTTAACCCCGCAACGTCATTCACCCTGACCTTGCCGCATGCGTCGCACGTCTCTGTTGTTGCCTTTGACTTGCTGGGTCGAATCACAGCCGAGATTCTTGCCGAATCCCTGCCCGCCGGGTATCACACGGTGCATTGGAATGCGGCACAGTTGCCCAGCGGACTCTATTTCATCCGAGTTACAGCCGGACCGAAGGAAGCGGTGAACAAAGTTCTCCTGTTGAAATAAACCCCTGTTTGCAAAGCAGAAAGCCCCCGAGGGATTCCTCGAGGGCTTTTTTTATGGCTGGGGAACAGGGACTCGAACCCCGATTCACAGATCCAGAGTCTGGTGTCCTGCCAATTAGACGATTCCCCACTACTGAACAGTAGCCTTTACAATGTTATAACGGACTGTTCGGGCGACTAATATAAGACTTAAACCTTCGAGAAGCAAGGGGCGGATGTTCGCCAAAGCTGGCCGTCTTTTTGCGATTTATATTCTGAACGATAACTGTAAATGATTGTAATCCGAAAAGCTATAGGTGGTGAACGCCCAATGGATGCGTCGCAAAATGCCTACGATGTGACCACTCCGCTCCTCCGTCAGGTGCCCCAATCTGCCCTTGATGTCGTGTTTGGGGCAGCAGCGCTTGTTTCTCCCGACCTCAAATTGGCCATTGTCGGGCGTACTTGGGATGAGTTTATGGCCCGCTCCGGCCGAGGGGATCTTTCGCGAAATGCCATGATGGGCAGTTCGATCCTGTTGTTCTTCCGCAACGATGAACAGCGACGGGTCTTCGAGAGCCTCCTCCACTCCATGCACTCTGATGAACTTGGCGTTCACAATCAAGTCGTGGATCTCGGCACCAAAGAGAAGCCGTTTTATGTTCAACTCCATGTACAAGGGTTGTGGCAGGAGGGTGTGTTCGCCGGGTACTTCATTCACTGTCTCGATATCACGCGAGAGCATCAGAATCGACTCGCTCTGATTGAGCAGAACCGTGACCAGTTGTCGGGCCGCGAGCTGGCCGAAAAGGCTCAGCAGCAGGTTAATCAACTGCAGGAAAAACTGCGCGCGGCCACTGAAGAAATCGCACAACGCGAATCGCAGCTCAAGAAGATGGCCGAGAAGATGGTGCGGCTTGAAAAGAGTTCGAAAGAGGCTCTTGAACGGGCGGAAAAGTCCGTGGAACGCTCGTCCCGCCTTCAGCATGAACTCGACAAATTCAAGAAGCAGCAGACCGATAACAACAGCGCTATTGCCGAAGCCGCGGAGCTGCGGTCTCAACTCGAAACATTGCAAGCCGAACTTGCCGCGCGGCGGGATGAAAACAGTAAGCTCACCGGCGCAGTTGCCGCCGCAAATGAAACGGTTGACGATTTAAGGCGGGAACTTGATTCGCTGCACGAGCTGCAGAACGGTCAGGCCGAAGGGGCGAACGCCGCGCAATCTGAAATCTCAGAATTGAAGGCCAAGGTCAAGCAGCTTGCCGAAAGCTGTGAACTCTTTGAAACCGAATCTGCTGAACTTTCCAAGGCTTTGGAGCAAAGCAAACAGGAAACCACACAACTCAAGAATACAGTCGCCCAACTTGAAGAAGCTCTTGAAAGCGCGCGCGGCGAAGCGTCCGAGCTGAAGGCCGCCCTCGAACAGGTCCAAAGCAAACCAGCGGAAGTCGTTAAGGAAGTCGTTACAGAGGTAGTCACTGAAGTTGTCAAGGAAGTCACCGTTGATCCGACGGCCGGGGAATTCCTGAACTACATTTCGCAGCGCGCTTGCTTCGTTGACAAGGACGGCAAAGTGCTCTGCGCGACAGGCTCTTTTTGGGAACAGGTCGGTGCCGTGGCTGAACAGGCGGTCGGACAGTCGTTCACTGAATGGCTGCCCGCGGACGAAGCCAAGTCCTTCAAGAAGTGGCTGAAGTCGCATACCGAAGGGTGGTGTCAGGTGACCTCCCGCGATGGCACGAGTTGGAAAGCCTGTCCGGTGATGGATTCCGACGGCAACTGGATTGGAGCGGAAATTGAAGAGCTTCCGCCCGTTCCGGCTCCGGCCCCTGCGGCACAATCCCAAAACGGCTCGATGATTTCATTCGCACCGCAATTACCCTCGCATATGCGCACGCTCTCGCGCGAACTCGCTGATGAGTTCAGTAACTTGCTCACGGGAGTGTTGGGTCACGCATCTCTCGCCGCAGCAGAGCAGGACGGCACGACGTCGCGGGAGATTCTGGAAATCGAAAAGTCAGCACGCGAAGCGGCACAGCTCGTGCGTAAACTTTCGGCACTGGGGGGACACGGACGACACGTGCATGAATGCGATCTGTTGTCGACGCTGCAGCAGTATGTGAAGAAGATGCAACCCGGATTCTTTGGCGAGCGCCCGCAAGCCGTCCTATGTGAAGAAAGCTGCCGCGTGAACGCGGATGCGAACAGTTTAAGGCTGGTGCTGGACTCTATCTCTGCTCATGCCCGGGAGAATCTGGCGAATGACGGCCATGTGTGCTACACGCTATCCTACACGGAGAGTCAGGCCTTCATTTCCCTCTCATACGATGGTGTCGCGCGCTATCCCGCAGGGTGGTCGGACGGGCAGCCGCCCGCGGTCGGGCAAGCCGGTTGGGATTTGATATTTGCCCGCGAAGTGCTGCGAGGCATGGGCGGCGAACTTGACCTGACTGAAGACAGCGGCCAAGCGATGCTTTTGATAACATTGCCGTTGGCACGGGCGGCCGTGGCGACTTAGGACATCGTAACATTCTTGAATACCGGAAAACCCGCAGTGACGCGGGTTTTTTGTTTGTGTGATTCAGAGGAATTTTGTAATTTCAAAGTTATGTCACAGGCTCCCACAGCAGTTTTCACGATTCCCGCCTCAGAGCCGTTCCGGCACAGGTTCATCGCGTTCTCAGATCCCATTGCGACGTGGTCGGTCAGCCATGCCGCCGACATGCGCAAATCACTTGACCGCGTGCATGAACTTCAGTGCGCAGGCTATTACGTTTGTGCGGCATTCACCTACGAAGCGGCGGCCGCATTCGATCGCGCACTGGTCACTCATCTGCCGGGCAAACTTCCCTTAGCGTGGTTTGCAGCCTTCGGAAGCGAGCATGAGTTTTCTCCGGAGGAACGCGGTTTTACACTCGGAGAGCCGCGATTTACCATTGACAAGGACGGGTATGTCGCGGCTGTGCGAAAGATTCTGGAACACATCCGCTCCGGCGATATTTATCAGGCCAACTTCACCGTTCGCGCGCTGTGCGATTTTTCCGGTGATGCTTTCAGCGCGTTTTGCGCGCTGCAGGATGCAGTGAGAACGCCTTATGCCTGTTACATAAACACCGGTGAAACACAGATTGTGTCCATGTCGCCCGAGCTGTTCATTGAAAGAACAGGCAACGTCATCCATTCGCAGCCGATGAAAGGAACAGCCGCGCGCAGACCGTCCTGGGATGAAGATGAAGCTGCACGACTGGCGCTGAAGACAAGCGAAAAGGACCGCGCCGAGCTGACGATGATTGTGGATTTAATGCGCAACGATTTCGGCCGCATCTGCAGAACAGGGACAGTAGAGATATTCAATCCGTTCACCGTGACCCGATATCCGACAGTGCATCAGATGACGACGCGTGTGCACGGCGAATTGATGGACAAATTAGAGTTGTTTGACATATTCCGCGCGGTATTCCCCGCCGGCAGCATTACCGGTGCGCCGAAAATTCGAGCAACAAAGATTATCTACGAAGCGGAGAAGTCTGCGCGGGGAATTTATTGCGGGAGTCTGGCACTCTTCAAACCGGAAGGCGACTTCTTCGCGAATGTGGCCATCCGTACCCTTGAAATCTCCGGCAACATCGCGACGGTGGGAGTCGGTTCAGGTATCGTTGCCGACAGCGACCCGGAGCGGGAGTGGGATGAAGTGCTGCTGAAGGCGAAATTCACGCGTCTCAGACCGCAGAAGTTTGCACTCTATGAGTCGTTTCGCTATGAGCCGAAGGCGGGGTTCCAAAATCTCTCCGACCACATGAACCGGCTACGGCACTCCTGCAAATACTATGGACGGCCGTTCCCCGAAGACAAAATCCGGGCGAAATTGCATGAGCTGCAAATGACGCTGGCTGACGCACCCAACCGCGTGCGGCTTGACCTCGACGGCGAAGAGATTTCATTCAAACTTATCCCGGAAGAGTTGGGCTGGAGTCCGGAGGGTGTGACGGTAATGATACCGGAACTGCGGCTTGACCCCGATGATCCCAGACTGTATCACAAAACGACATTACGGCCTGAAAAATATACCTTGCGCGCGAAGGCGAAGTCCGTCGGCGCCGAAGAGTGCCTGTTCCTCAATACCCGGAACGAGTTCACAGAGGGAACGATTTCGAGTTTTCTGTTTCAAACGGACGGCAAGTGGATTGCTCCGGCACTCGCGTGCGGACTACTGCCCGGCATCTGGCGTGACCATCAAATTCACAGTGGGCGAGCACGAGAGGGAATCGTGAGTTTTTCAGAGCTTGACAGAGTAGAACGTATTGTCATCGGTAACTCGGTGCGCGGAGAGCAGGACGTGGTTTGCATCATTCTCGAGGACGGAACGGAAGTGTATCGTAAGGAAAAGATTCAATCGTGAGTCCTGTCTTCATCGGAATTCTGGCCTACATCGGAGTGTCGCTGTTCATAGGCCTCCTGGTGTCGCGCAAGGTGCATAGTGAAAGCGACTACCTGATTGCGGGGAGGCAGCTCGGTTACTTGCTGACGACATTCTCGATATTCGCCACATGGTTCGGAGCTGAGACTTGCGTCGGCGCTGCGGCGTCGATTTATGATAAAGGATTGTCCGGCGGCAACGCAGATCCGTTCGGCTACACTCTCTGCCTCTTGCTCATGGCATTGATTTTCGCCGGTCCGATGTGGAAGCGCAAACTGACCACGCTTGCAGATTTGTACAAGCAGCGTTATTCACCCAGTGTGGAGAAACTTGCGGCGTTGATAATCGCTCCCAGTTCGGTAATATGGGCGGCGGCGCAGATTCGAGCATTCGGACATGTACTCTCCGTGTCTTCAGACTTGCAGCTCGAAACAAGTATTTTGATTGCAACAGTTATTGTGCTGGTGTACACCGTGAGCGGCGGCTTGTGGGCGGATGCTTACACGGATGTGATTCAGGGCTTCGCGCTGATTTTCGGTTTAGGCGCGCTGGCAGTCTATTTGTCACTGCAGGAGCAGACGCCGACGATTTCGCAGTTAATGAGCAATATCTGGACAGGCAGCGGCAACGCCGAGCCGGAGAGTTGGATGGCGACTTTGGACGGGTGGGCGGTACCGATTTTCGGTTCGATTGTGGCGCAGGAACTCATTTCCCGTGTCTTGGCGGCAAGGTCGGCAACGGTCGCGAAGCGCTCTGCCTTTGCGGCCACGACGATTTATCTTGTTATCGGAATGATTCCGGTTTACATCGGCTTAATCGGTGTGTCGCTGGTGCCGGGAATCGAAGATTCCGAGCAAGTGATGCCGCAGCTTGCGTTGACGTACTTGCCAACGGTGTTGTATGTTCTCTATGCGGGAGCTTTGGCGAGCGCGATTCTGTCCACCGTGGACAGCGCGCTGCTGGCGGCATCGGCGTTGATTGAGCACAACATCATCTATTCGTTCCGCCCGCAGATGAGCGAGCGCAGTAAACTTCTTACCGCACGCGGCGGTGTGCTGGTGCTCGGAGTCATCGCGTATTATTTGGCGATTTACGGCACGACGACGTATGAAATGGTGGAGATGGCGTCGGGCCTCGGCAGCGCAGGTATTTTCGTCATCACCCTGTTCGCGCTCTATTCCCAGCGCGGCGGCACGACTGCGGCCGTCGCTGCGTTGATTGCAGGGCTTGGTGTTTCCGTGTGGGGAAGCTACATTCAACCATTTGACGGATCGTATGTGTTGGCACTTCTCGGAGCATTTGCCGTGTATTTGATGATTTCGGTGCGCGAACCCGGTCGCGCGACAGTTTAGTAACTTGGTGGGTACCTTCACTTTCCAGCACTCGGAGGAGTCCATGGCCAGAGTCGTATTGCCTTTACTTTTCGTTTTGTTTCTCATCACGGCCGCGAGCGCGCAAATTTTTTCACGCATGACCGAGTCGCCCGTGGTGACAGACGGAGGTTCGTCGGCGAGTGTCTCGTTCATAGACACAGATAATGACGGTGATCTCGATTTGTTCATCACAAACGATGAGGAGACGCAAGGGAACTTCTATTATTTGAACGACGGAACCGGAAATTTCTCCGTCGCTGCCGTTGACACAATTGTAGAGACCGGCGGTCATAACGTCGGCGCGTCGTGGGGAGATTTCGATAACGACGGTGACGCGGATTGTTTTGTCGCTCGGTGGTCGAACCAGAGCAACAAACTCTACATCAATCTCGGAGACGGCACATTCGGCCGCGGGAATGTGCCGCCGGTCACGAACTCCGGCGGATACAGCGAGACGGGAAGTTGGGCCGACTATGACAACAATGGTTGGCTCGACCTTTTTGTGACGAACAGCGCGGGTAACAATCATCACAACTGGCTCTACCGAAGCAATGGCGACGGCAGTTTCAACAGCATGTTAATCGCGCCGATTTCCACGGACGGAGATGATTCGCGGTCGGCGGGCTGGTGCGATTTTAACAGCGACGGCCACTCTGACATCTTTGTCGCCAACGAGAACGCAGACAACGACGCGCTCTACGTCAGCAACGGCGACGGGACGTTCACGCGCTGGACGGGCACCTACCCGGGCGTGGACGGCGCAAATAACTTTACGAGCAGTTGGGGCGACATTGACAATGATGGAGATTTCGATTTGTTTGTCGGCTCTTACGGCTCGCAAAGTCTGCTTTACCGCAATCATGGAGGCGAGTTCCAATGGATTACGGGGTCACCTGTGAGTAGTGACAATCAGCAGGCGGTGGGCAGCGCGTTTGGAGACTATGACAACGATGGGGATTTGGATTTACTGGTGACGAACGGATTTGCGGCGAGCGGAAATATCTATCGTCACAACTATCTTTATGACAACGACGGAGCCGGGAATTTCACGCGCGCATCCGTCGAGCCGATTGAAGCGGACAGCGGATGGGGATTCGGCTGCGCGTTTGGAGATATTGACGGTGATCAGGATTTGGATTTGTGTATTGCACGTTCGCGGAATGCTGACGAAGACAATCTGCTTTATCGGAATACCCAGACGGAGAACAACGGGATTGTGCTGAAACTGCGCGGTACTTCGTCCAATAAGAGTGCGATCGGAGCGGTGGTGAGCTGTTGGGCGAATGGCCGGCAAATCAGGCAAGTTGAAGGGCAAACGGGCTATTGCGGTCAGACTCTAGATTTGCACTTTGGACTTGGACAAGAGACCACGGTGGACTCGATTGTTGTGAAATGGCCAGCGGGCTCGATTGAAGTGTTTCCAAATCTTTCCGCAAGCACAACCTATGTGATAACGCAGGGCGAAGGCGCGGTGAGTGTTGACGAACGTGAAACGCCTATGGTCGAAAATCAATTGTTGCTTAAATCATTTCCCAATCCTTTTAATGCGAGTGTTTCACTTGAAACTGTATTGCCAGCGCGCGGTTTGACCAAGGTTGAGATTTTCAACACGCTTGGGCAAAGTGTCGCGACATTGCATGACGGTATGGCCGGACCGGGAACGCTGGCACTCACGTGGCAGCCCTCAGGACTTGCATCGGGAATGTACTTAGTGACGGCGACGCAAGGGCAACTTTCGGACACGCAGAGTGTTCAGTTTATCAAATAGGCGATGCATATGATACGACATGTCATCATGCTCAAGCTGCATGAGTTTGCCGACGGCTGTGACAAGCAGACGAATGCAAGACGCGTGAAAGAGATGATGGAAGCGATGCGCGGCAACGTCGCTGGATTGCATTCATTTGAGGTAGGTATTAATCAGCTTGACGGCCCACAAGCTTTTGACGTTGTGCTCATCTCCACGCTTGAGAGTTGGGAGGCGCTTGAGGCTTATCGCGTGCATCCGTTGCATCTTGAAGTGGTTGAGTTGCTTAAGAAGGTGCGGAGCGACCGCGTTGTGGTGGATTGGGAGATTGCGGCAACGTAACTTTCTTTCAAGCTTGATGTGAATCAACAAACAGAAAATGAGCAAGCTTTTGCATCCAACGATGACTTTGCAAACCGGAGTATGTCATGAGTGAGACTAAGGTCACTGTGGAGACCCTGAAGGAGATATTGAACGCATTTAACCGTCATGATCTCGATGCTATCATGGAGTTCTTCGCGGAAGACTGTTCCTTTGATTTCCCGCGAGGTCCAGATCCCTGGGGCAAACGGTCGATCGGCAAAGCTGCTGTTCGTGAGGCGTTAGCCGGTCGCTTCAAGGGGATTCCTGATGTTCACTACGGTGACGATGAACATTGGGTGGCCGGAAACCGAGGAGTGTCCGAATGGACACTAACGGGCACCACGGTGGCGGGAGTGGCCGTTGAAGTGCGAGGCTGTGATTTGTGGGAATTTCTGGGCGGCAAGATCGTTCGCAAGAACTCATACTGGAAGATTGTCGAGCGTTAAGCGCCATTCTCTCATGCATACGAAGACGCGCTGAACTAAAGTTTTGTGGAGAAGAGATATGCCTCAAACTCGGGTCCTCGTTATGGGCGCGACCGGCGCAGTTGGCTCGGAGCTTGTGCGACAATGCATCTGCGATGAGCGGATTGAGAGTGTTGTTGCCATCACAAGACGACTGCTCAAGGAATCGCATCAGAAGCTTACCGTCATCGTGCGCGAAGATTTTTTGAGCTATGCTGATTTGATGGAAGAATTGAGTGAGATTGACGTTTGTTACTGCGCGCTGGGAGTTTCGCAGGTGCAGGTTTCTGATCCGAAGCAATACACTC
Organism: bacterium; assembly: GCA_013360195.1. NCBI lineage: Bacteria > bacterium. The sequence continues at coordinate 5,845 of JABWCQ010000020.1, read as the reverse complement.
TGATCACATTGGATTATGTTGTGGCGGCGGCGAAAGCTCTCAAGTCTGCAAATCCTGAGGCGAGATTTTGTTTTGTGAGCGGTGCGGGTGCGGATGCAACGGAGAAAAGTTCAACGTTGTGGCGGCGCGTGAAAGGGCAGGCGGAGAATCGTTTGCGTGAAATTTTCGGAAAACAGCTTTGTATTTTTCGTCCGGCTTACATTCATCCAATTCATCCGCGAGAGAAAGCGCAGTGGCAGGATAAGATTTGGAGTTTGTTTTACAGCTTGAAATCGGTTATGCCGCGATTTGTGACGGATACGGTTGAGGTTTCCAAGGCGATGATCAATGTGTCGTTTGCGGAGGAGATGCCGAAGATGGTGCGGAATGCGGAGTTGAGAGAGTGGTCTGAACATTGATAGTTTGACTTTCGTGGGGAACTTGGAAGGCCGCCAACTTGTTTGTATATTGTAATCTTCGGGGACGCCAAGGTTTCGACGGGATGAATGGATGGCGTTGGGAGCAGGCGGAGGATGGGGTGCCCTCCTTAATCAGGATCCCAAATACTAAGTGCCAATGACACTTACGCAATGGCTGCCTAAATAAAATAACGGCACCTGTCGCCCCCGGGAACTGTCCGACGATACCGGCCGCGATATCAAATTATGGTTGGACTGGCCCGTGGACCGCCACGCAAACGGGTGAGATTTAGTGGCTGACTCCCGGTAGTTTTGGGGTTGGTACGCCCCGGGAGTGAGAAACCAATCCAACTCCTAAGCCTGTAGTGCCCGGTGTGGTCCGCTTCTCGGACGCGGGTTCGATTCCCGCCGTCTCCACTAAAAAGCCCCTTGTTAAACTATGATTTTCATAGTCTTGACAAGGGGCGTATTTATTTGTAAATTGTTTTGTCAGTAATACTGTCAGTACAATTCCGAGGTAACCATGGCGAGCATCTACAAAAGAGGGAAAACTTACCAGATTCAGTATCTGGAGAACGGCAAGCTGGTCCAGCGGTCACTTGGGGTCACCACGAAGGACGCTGCCAAGAAACTGGAGGCTGATTTCATCAAGGACAGAGACCAGTTCCTGGCCGGAATCGGGCAACGCCGGGTCTCCAACGATGAAGCTTTCAAGCTGTTCTTCGGGCAGGTGGTTTCCAAGAAATCCCCACCTTGGCAGAAACGGATGACACAGCACTTTCATCACTTTCAGGACTGGCTTAAGAGCTATGGCAAGGCAAGCTTTGCGGAACTCAAGGCAAATGACATTGAAGAATTTCTCGCAGCACGTCGGCCAGTTATCGCCGACAAGACTCTGAATGACGAGCTTGCGACCGTCCGTGTCTTTTTCCAGTGGGCCGAAGACAGAGAATATGTGAAGAAGAACCCCGCCTTGAAAGTGAAGCGCGTGAAGGTCGACCCGAAGCCTATTCGTGTCTTTACAAGTGAGGAAGTTCATCTCATCATGAAGCATGCTACCGACTATCAGCGCCCGTTCTATCAGCTTCTATTGCTGACCGGATTGCGCGACGGCGAGCTACGAAATCTGGAGTGGGCTGATGTTGACCTTGAACGCAGGCAAATTAACGTTCGTATTAAGAGCGACTGGCAACCAAAGACGCGCCGAAATCGTATAGTACCAATGGCACGAGAAGCCCGTGAGTTGTTTCACGAGCTTCCTCGGCGTGGCAAGTATGTCTTCACTACATCAAACGCGAAACGCTGGGCACCTCCACGTCAGCCGTGGGTCGACCTCTTAGACAGAATTTTGAAGAAAGAGGGTGTTGACTTGCGGGGTCAGGTCTCGCTTCACACGTTCAGGCATACCTTTGCGACACACTGCTTGATGAACGATGTCAACATCAAAATGGTCTCTGAGTTCTTGGGGCACACGAGCGTAAAGATGACCGAAAAGTACTTGCATCTTCAACCTGAACACAAAGCAAGAGAAATGACAAAGGTCAGTTTTGCAAACCTTTTGGCGGGCGGCCACGACGAGCTGGCTTCTTATTGAGCCACTCCTGAATCTCATTCGGATCAAATCGGAGCGATCCCCCAACCTTAAGGTGGGGGATTTTCTCTTGTGATGCCCAGCGATAGACAGACTGGACAGCAACCTTTAGGTAACTGGCCACATCCTCGACGGTCATCAGAGTGGGAATGGTCTTGAGAGGTGATGACTGATTCGGGTTTTGATTCATAGTGCTCCTTGTAGCTTGATAGCTTTATCGAGATGGAAAGAAGAGATTTAGTTTGTGGCGCTCTATCAGATATTCTGTTCCTTGATACGACAGAGCAATATGACTTTCACTGAGATTGGTTAAGATTTCGCCAAAATTCGCCATCCAGATTTCCTTTGCATGAGCAACCTGTCCATTCGCAAACTCGATTCTTTGAGAGTTGGCAACTCTGACCTCTGTCGGAGTGGCAACACCGGGAATTTGCACATAGTTGAACGGGGTTTGGCGGGCAGCGGCTTCCCGCTTCTCTCTTTGATTCTCCAGTTTTTTCTTCTCCTCATCGAGCTTTCGGTGCTCATCTTTTTCACGTTCTTGCTCATAGACCAGTTTCAATCTCGCTGCATATGAATCGACCCTGCTCTGCGTCTCTTTGCGCAGGGCGCTCCGCAGCTTGATTTTTCCTAAGCAAAGTGCAAAGGCTTCCTGGTCAATTCTCCAACTCGCATAGTAGACTGCACGCGGGGACAATTGGTGAAACCGAAGCAGACCTTTGTCTTGCAGCTTGTCGCGAGTTCTTCGGACTTGGTCGGGAGTTAGCAACCCAACTCCGTCAGGTTTCTCGACAAGCTTTACAAATCCGGAAGCGCGAAGTCGTATCGTATCGTTTGTAATTCTGCAATAGTTCTTGCTGCCAACCACGCTTTGAATGCTTGACCAGACACAGAATTCCCGCCATGAGTACTCCTCGTATGCGACGCGAACGAGTTTCCAGACATCCGTCATGACAAAAGTGTTTGCAGAGCTTTGTGCTTGTGTTGCGAGTGCTGCCAGTCTCTCGTCAACTAATTCTCTATACTCGTCAGGGGTAATTAAGCTAATACTCTCAATGACATCATCAACGTCTCCATAAGCGAGAATGCAGCAGGCTTTCTGTACCGGGCAACTTAGATGGCTTACACAATGCAGCAGTAGGAGCGGGAACCGGACGGACTTCTGCTCGCATGTTCTGGCGCACCACTGCACGTCATCCGGTATTGTTGAAATTCCCGCCATCGCCTTGCTTGAGTTTGGTTTGTTTCTTTTGTTTTCTGAGTTGAGAGAGTTCCCAGAGTCTTCAGAGTTGCTTTAGTACATTATAGTCAGCACTGTTGGTTGGCAATATCTTGGTGTTGAAGGCGGTGTCCTTATGGATTGGGGTGTTTTGGGCAATCTACCACTATTCATTGAAAACGCCTTGTGGGATGTAGGATTCTGACTGATTCAGTCTTTTGAGCCGGAGCTTGCTTTCAATCAGACTCTCTTTATGGGATGTTTAATTTGGTTACTTCTTGGGTTCTCTCGCGCGCGTCTTGAACCATGGTTTTGTTTATCTCCTATTCCTCCAACCACAAGCTCTCAAGAATAACACACTCTCTTCCTTGTTCAGATTTAGGTTCTTTATTGCTTATCGGGGAAACAGAACCCCCACTCAGCAAGCACGCTGAGTTTCAGACCGTTGGTGTCACTGATCCTGACGCGGTTATTATCTGCTCATCGGGTTTAACGCCACAGCGTCGGCGTATGTGCACCGAAGGGGCCGGGTAGCTCGTCTGCCCCTCTCCAGTTTTCGCGCACGAATTTCACGTGGTCGGGTCATAGCTCGCGGCTACGGTTGTTGCCTACGGCCAGAACTTTGCGCTGTGTCACCCCAACCTTTTCAGGTTAGCTACGGGGGACCTTTTTGGTTTTGGTCTCTTCCCGTCGTCAGGGTCTATATACTTCTCAGTATATCTGCCAGAAACCTTTTGGAACATCCCAGGAGGTTATTGGACAGATCTCTTGCTAACGGACTAATTCCTGTTACCGATAATTGATTTCACTTGCCTTAGAATGGCTTTGCGGGCACGAAAAGTCGCGACTCTTGCTCTCAACTCGGTTTGGCGGTCGGACTGGCTTACGGGATAAAGTCTTGCCCCTATTTCCCGATAAGTAAGTCCTGCGTATCGAAGTCTGACCATCGTTCGCTGTGGTTCTGGAATGCGGTCGATTATATCGAAGACCATCAAGCTGAACGGAGTTCCGACGACCAAGTATTGCTGTGGCGTTTGATCAATGTCTGCCTGCACTCCTCTGTCGTGACAAGCAGGCAGCGAGGAAAGGCTAATTGTTTTGCGTTTTATTTTTCTCATTCGTTTTATTTAGTTTTTGCTGAATTTAGATAATGAAAAAGGCGCATGACCCGGTGTGTCCGGTCAGCGCCTCTCCTATTGATTCGTAATGAGAAAGCTTCACACTCGGCATTGACAATGTCCAAGGAAGCTTGCTATATTACGGGCAAGGAGAGACGCTTGTAGAGAGGCGCAATCCGAATTTGTAAGCCGTTCAGTGTTGGCGCACTGGGCGGCTTTTCGTTCAGCTCAAGGCACTATTTACCTTGCAGCTTCAGAGGTCTTATTAAACTGAAAACCATTAAGTTCGTGCCAACTTTTCTTTAGCAGAGGGTGTGAAAAAATTTTCACATCTTGGATTCAAAGGTCTGCACGATTTCAAGCTGAATGTCAGATGCGTGCTTTTGCTTTAGCATCGGTTGGCTTCAACGCTCATTTCAAATCAACTGCGGCGGTAATATATCGCATAACGTCCCGATAGTCATCCCTCCTGGTGCATGATAATTTTTGCTTTGTGGGAGTCTCTGCACTTTCTCGCCGATGAACTCCTCTCGTCAGAATTAACACGAACCCAATCCAACCGCGCAATTTCCATAGACACCGCGCAGATTCCATTGACTTAGTTGTTTGCCAGACAGAATATATCAGATCCACACCGATTGTCAAGTGAAGATGCTGATTTTCACACCCCCCTAAGACCAAGAAAGGAGAAGGGAACTTGGCTTTTCGACCCTGTTCCTCTCTCCTGTCTGAAGTCAAATGTAGGAATTTTATGGCGCAATATCAAGACTGATAACTTCGTCTGAAGTATGGCATCCTATGAGTCGATTTGATAAATTGTCCTTATTAGTCTTTAGCACCTTTTAGCTGCAACTGTCAGAATCCCCACTTTCCCCCTATGCCCCGACCGAAAAAAGACCCGCCCGTCAAGACCCCCAAGAAAAGTAAAGAGGCATCGTCCTCTTCCAGCGGCGCGAATATTGGCTTTGAAGCCCAGCTATTGAATGCAGCGGACGCGCTGCGGTCTAATATGGACGCTGCCAAATTCTTGATCGAGCGTCGCAACAAGGATGACTACAAAAGCACCATCGCACGAAGGTCTGTCAGATAGGCAAATCTTAAGACAATCCGATGCAAAGCTGTCTGCGCAGGTGGTGGCGTGTGTCGGTCATGTGCCCAAATGCGCAAATTCTTTCACACCTAACTACGCCAAAATTGGAGGACAAAGCTTGCATGAACAATGAGTTCAACCTAATTGACGAAAAATGGATTCCAGTGCTGACATGCACAGGCGAGGTTCCCAGAGTAGGAATCAAAGACGCGCTGTTGAAGGCACACGACATCCGTGACATTGCCGCCAGCAATCCGATGGACAGAATCGCCGTCCTCAGGTTCTTGCTGGCGGTATTGTATTGGTGCAAGGGCAATCCGAGCGAAAAGGACAAACAGGTCGCGGCTTTTCCAGTCGACTGGTTTGCGAAGCTTGAGGAGCATCGCGAGTGTTTCAATCTGCTCGGGGAGGGGAGGAGGTTTTATCAGA
>JABWCQ010000019.1 GCA_013360195.1 bacterium | reverse complement strand
CGCGGGAAAGAGGATTTCGCGGCGGGTGAGGAGTTCTTGAAAGAGGCGAACGCAATGCGCGCGGCAGGGACAGATACGACGCTCAAGTCACGCGGCGGTGTGTTCGGTTTGATCGGTCAGGCGATGGGCGACACGACGAAGTCGTCCAAAGAGTTGGACACGCGCAAACGCGCGATGTCGTCCTTCAAGGCCGCGGCGAAAAATTTCGAGAAAGCCTATGCCAAGCAGCCGGAGATGAAGGAGCTGCAGCTGTGGCTCGTGGCGACGTATGACAGAATGGAAGAGTGGGACAAGTCGCTGCCGCTCTACCGCGAAATTCTGAATGAACGGCAAGGCGAAGACAATCTGTGGTTTGCCTATGGCTACGCGGCCTACTCGGCGAAGCAATATGATAAGGCGGTCACGGGATTTGATCAGGCGATGCGGATTCGCGAACTGGTGACGGGTTCAACGGATTCGATTCCGAATAACTACCGTTTGTATCTTGGTGAAGCGTATTTGAAAACCTATCAGGATCAAAACGCGCTGAAGATGTTCACGCTGGCGCAATCGTATTCGACGCCGGAAGACTCGGCGGAGATACAGAAGACGATTGACTGGATAAATTGGGATAACGGCGGCATCGCGGCGGCGGAGTATCGTGACGCGGCATTCGCGGCTGAGAACAAAGAGGATTGGAACGGTGCGCGGGAAGCGTATCTGGGCGGCATCTCCTCTGCGCGCACGGTGAAAGCGAAGGACTTTTTGACGTGGAGATTGTCGCTCGTCACCTACAATCACGGCAACAAAACCGAGGGCATTCAACGGCTCGGTGAAGTTGTCAGCCGCTTGGGCGAAGAGTGTCCGAAAGATTACAAGGAAAGTTACGGACAAGGTGCCGTGGGAAGGTCAAGGCGGCGGATTTGTGTCGATAGCGCAGATTGCGTCCAATGACTTGACACAATCCATCGAGAACGCTGAGCGCGCGCTGCAGTATCCGTTGACGCCTGAGCAGCGCACGGCGGCATATGAAATTTTGGTGGCTTCCTACCGCTCGAAGGGAAATTGGGAGCAGATGAAAAAATATCAAGCCCTGTTAGGGGGACAATAAGTGAAGCACTTGAGATGGCTATTTGCCGCGATTGCGGCGATGATGATGACGATGGCTGTAAATGCCGAGGTGGATTATAAGCTCGTTACGCAGCAGAATGTCACGAGCGCGGCGGAGATTCAGGTTTTGCGCGATGAATTGTTTCTGGGCAACGAGACGATTGAACGCGTGCTGATTACGGATTTGCTGAACGACGGATTCGACCAGAACGACGCGGTGGTGCTGTATCCGACAGGCAGAGTGCTGCGGCTCGAACCCATCAGCGAGCGGCTGGATTCGCTGCTGCGGTCGTTCAAACTGCCACCCAACACGGAAGTGTACGAAGGCAGGCAGTATCATTCGGTTTTCGACTCGATTGCGATTTCAGCGCGGGGAGGAAAGGCGCTCAGCTACGGGCTGCTGGCGGGACTGCAGGAGCGACTCGCACGCGGCTACCGGGGCAACGGGGTCGAGGGATATTTCAAGTTCACGACCAACGGCGCGCAGATTCGGTTGTGGAATTTTGACTCGACGCGGGTAAGCTTTCCGCGTCCCGAGCCGTCGAAATTTGACACCGTGGTTATCTATCAGCGTGACACCGTGTTCGTGCCGGAGATTGTGACGGTGGAAAAGGACCCGATTATCATTCGTGATACGGTGTATGTTCCAAGTGAATTACTGGAACAGCCGCGCGGACTCTACTATCGCGAAGCGCTTGGCATGCTCGGCGGCGGCTACTCGATGGCACAGAGAGAAGCGTCGCGAGGCCGGCTGACCTTCGCGGCAGGCAATGAATGGGAGTTCGGCGTGTGGGACAGGTGGATTGCGGGACGGCAGGAAATCAATTCGCGCATCGGACTCAGATTTTCAGCGGAGCTTGCACCGTGGAAAACGGACTCCCTGACTGCAAGATTTCTCTCGACATCAGGCGAAGTCATGTATATTCCAGCGTGGGATCGATCGCTGTTTGCATTTGCGGGAATTCGCACCTACTTTCAGGATAATCTGTTCTGGGATAGAGTAAGAGCGGGATGGAAAGACGACGCGTATGAAGAGTCCGCCACGCAGGATTTGGGACATTACGAACTCGCGACGAAGTTCGGAATTGACAAGCTCGCTCCGTATGGTGCAGGGAAGCGGATCGGTTTGTGGATGAGACTGGCCGCAATCTGGCCGGGGCCGGATGATTCTCGCTATTTCTTTTGGCGCGACAGCACGGCAACTATTAGTGAACAGTGGTCATGGACACACAAGAACGAGTTTGATTTGGATGGCAACTTGAATTACAAGTTCTCCGATCAGACACAACTTATGGTGGGAGGCGGATTGCATTTGCTAACGGATGTCTTAGCGCGGAATACCATTGACTTTCCTGATAATCCGTTTCCACCTATTACTTATGTTAGTTCCTTTGACGCGAGTATCGCGCATGTATCGGCAGCCCTGCGCTGGACGGTCTTGAGCGCAAAGACGTATCGCCTGCGTGTTGAAGGCGGCGGACGAATACACTCGTTGTCGTCGTCTTTCTCGATTGACCGTCTAAAGGATGTGATAGAAGAGCAATTCTTCCCCTACATGGAAGCGCCGATGCTTGACGGTTCGATTCAATTAGATATTGACGTCGTACAATTCAATGCAGGTGTGAAAGCTTACATGCCCGAAGGCGAAGATGTGCAGATTCGCCCGTTTGGCGGATTGTACTTCCTGTTTAAATAGGAAATAGAAGATAGGAAATAGAAAACGGGCGACCTCAAGGGTCGCCCGTTTTGCATTTGTGAATACAGTGGTACGCTATTCATTCAACTCGGTGGCAGCGTCTTCGTCGATAATCCAGATCAGGCGGCCTTCGCGGGGTTCAATACGTGTCGCGGGGTATTTGTAGTTGTTGTCGATTAAGACATCGCGTAAACGCGCAGCCTTTTCCACTCCTGTCACCAGAAAGATTGCAGCGCGCGCACTGTTGATGACGCGCAGTGTCAAGGTCAAACGCTTGGGAATCGCGTTTCCGGGAATTTCGACGGCTTCGACCAGTGCGCCGGATTCAAGCACAGGTGTGCCCGGGAAAAGTGACGCGGTGTGGCCGTCCGCGCCCATGCCGAGCAGCACGGCGTCAAACGCGACACTCTCCTGCGTGAAACGACTCTTGAGTGTGCGGGCGTAGGCATCAGCGGCTTCCTTCAAGTCCGGATGTTCGGCAGGCATGCGGAATACGTTGCCGATTTCAACTTTGCTCAAAAACAGGTCATGCGCAAGCTTGTAGTTTGAGTCCTTGTGTGTCGGAGGCACGGCGCGTTCATCCACCCAGAAGACTTCCCAGTTGGGATAATCCATTTCCTCTTTCCAGTCGGCTGAGGCAAGCTGTTTGAACAGCAAGGCGGGAGTCGAACCTCCGGAGAGTGCGATACGAAAAATTCCGCGGTCGGCGATAGCTTCCTCTTGAAGTTCATGCAAAAGTGCTGCCGCAGCTTCTGCAACGTCGTCGGGGAATTCGCAATAGATGATTTCGGGGTTCATGAGAAGAGCAGCTCCGGTAGCCAATCGTGTGCCATGCGCACTGCCTTGTCCATGCGCGGGTCGCGTCCCCACGCGTGCAGTTCGTGCGAGAGCAGCGACAACATGTCGGCGTCGCGAACACGAGCCGCATGTGTGTGACCGCCGCAGGTGATTGAGAATTGATTTTGGGCGCGCATAACTGCCGCAGCGCCGCCATCGGCAAAAATAAATTCAATACCGGTTGGCGCGCTGCCTCCGTCAGGATAGAAGACAATCCGGCGGTCCTGCTGACAGGCAATCACCGGCCGGCTGCCAAGCAGCGAGACGCTCTGGAATGTCCAGTCGAGAGTTGAGCCAATCCATGCTCCGCACAGCAAGGCGCCGCAAGTTAGTTTGTCGCCCTGAGAATGGACACGGACTTCGCGCAGCTCCCGCCAGCGGGGACACTCATCAAAGAGTTCGGCCACTGCGCCGCGCCATCCGGAGAGTTCAGCCCACAACAAATCGGTGACCACACACTCCGGCGGGACACTCTCGTATAGTTCGAGCCATGACTTCAGTGTGGATGCGGGAGCGAGATGATGCGCCGCGCAGGTAATCACGCGCTCGCTTGACAATGCAAGCGTGCACAGCAGAGAGTGATTGAGCGGAAGAGACTGGTGCCAAACGATTGCCGTGGCAAGACTGCCCAGCGAGAGAGAATGAATCAATGAAGAAGCGCGCAGCGAAGCTTCTCCGTCAATCTCAACAATGATTGCCTCGGAGCATATCTGACGATTTTCGCCTTCAAGTTTGCGGCAATGCGCCGTCACCCACGCACGCTGTGCGGGCGGAGCGGATTCATTCAGCACGACAAGAATCGTGCGTGTCGGATGCACAAGCGCAAGCTCGGGAATCAACTCGCGCGCCTGTTCCTCAGCGCCACGGTCGCACACAAGCACAAGATTGAAAGCGGTCGCGCGGGTGATAGGATGGTCTGAGGATTCAGCTTCGCGCCAAAGCTGTTCGAGCTCCTGTTCGATTTTGCTCACGTCCACTTCGTGCGGCGGCGCAAGCGGAGTGATTATGTTGTTACCGCTCACAATTTTCTCCAGCGATGATTCTGCTGCGCAAGCAGGAGATCCGCTTCCGCCGGTCCCCAACTTCCTGCCACGTATTGCGGCAAGGGCTCGCTTGTATCCTTCGCCCACGCGTTCAAAACCGGCTGGACAATTCGCCAGCCTTCTTCGACCGCGTCGCGGCGCGCAAACAGCGTCTGGTCACCAATCATCGCGTCAAGCAATAGCCGTTCATAGGCATCGGAAAGTCTGCCGCCGAAGGACGTGCCGTAGCGGAAATCCATTTCAACCGGGCGAACATGCAGCGCGTGTCCGGGCAGTTTGGCCTCGAACTTAAGACTGATGCCTTCATTGGGCTGGATACGGATGGCAAGTACGTTCTGCTCGAGTCTGTCCACGGGGGATTGCGCGAAGACCATGTGCGGCACCTGCCGAAAAACGATGGCAACTTCCGTCACGCGTTTGGCAAGACGCTTCCCTGTGCGCAGATAAAACGGCACTCCGCTCCAGCGCCAGTTGTCAATGTGGAGTTTCAACGCGGCATAGGTTTCGGTGCGGGAATCAGCGCGAACGCCCTTCTCGTCCAGATATCCGGCGACGGTCTTTCCTGCGACTGCCCCTGCGGAATACTGCGCGCGCACAGCGACAGTTGCGACATCCCGTTCACCGAACGGCCGCACGGAATCGAGAACTTTGCGCTTTTCATCGCGGATAGCTTCGGCGGCGAGACTGGCAGGCCGTTCCATGGCAATCATGGCGAGTATTTGCATCAGATGATTCTGAATCATGTCGCGAAGCGCACCGGACTCCTCGTAGTACTGCGCGCGCTCTTCGACTCCCAACGCTTCCGCGGCGGTAATGGCGACGTGGTCGACGTAATGGTGATTCCAAATCGGTTCAAAGAGCGTATTGGCCAACCGTAAAACCAGGATGTTCTGAACGGTTTCCTTGCCGAGGTAGTGGTCAATGCGATAGATTTGATCTTCACGAAAGACTGCGGCCGCCGCGCTGTTGAGCTCTTGAGCGCTGTCATAATCGCTTCCAAACGGCTTTTCGATAATGATTCTGCTCCAAGCGTCGGGTTCGGCGTCGGCAAGCCCGACTGCACCCAGCGCGGCGATGGTGGGCGCATAGCCCGTTGGCGGTATCGAGAGATAGATCAAATGATTTCGCGGCCCACCCGCGCCGGCCATTTCACCCAAGCGCCACTTCAGATCATCAAACCTGCCGTTATTTCCAGCATCGGTGACCGTGAAGATGCGGCTTGCAAACTTCGCTGCAAACTCATCGTCGGGTATTGACCCCGGAGCCATGCTGCGAGCATTATTGACGACTTCGGCACGGAACGCGTCTTGGTTAAGGTCTTTGCGCGATACACACAGGAATTGTGTTTGTTCCGAAAGCCGGCCTTCGCGAACGAGATGAGCGAGCGATGGAAAAAGTTTGCGCTGGGCCAAGTCGCCTGTTCCACCGAAGATAATCAGCACACAGGCCTCGGCGGGATGTTCCATCAGCATGCCGCTGCGAAAGGGATTGGAAGTTGCGGAAGTCATTTCTCGGTCTTCATGGCATGACCGCCGAACTGATTGCGAAGGGCGCTCAAGAGCCGCAAGCCGAATCCTTCTTCATCACGCGAGGCAAAGCGGGCAAAGAGCGCGGCGGCAATGGTTGGCGCCGGCACGGCATAGTCAACACATTCATGAACGGTCCAGCGGCCTTCCCCTGAATCGGCTACCCATGGTTTTACTTTCTCGAGCTTCGGGTCGTCCTGCAAAGCAAGTGTGGCAAGTTCCAGGAGCCATGAGCGTACAACGCTCCCGTTCTCCCAAAGTTTGGACACGGCAGGCAAGTCAATGGGAAATGGGCCGCGATGCATCAGTTCAAATCCTTCGGCATAGGATTGCATGATTGCATATTCGACGCCGTTATGCACCATTTTGACAAAGTGACCTGAACCAACCGGACCGCAGTGGAGATAGCCATTCTCGGGAGCCAAGGTCTTCAGTGCAGGTTCGAGAGTCTTGAACGCCGCTTCGCTTCCTCCCACCATCAGGCAGTAGCCGACCTTTAGTCCCCAAACACCGCCGGAGGTGCCGGAATCCACAAAGTGAATGCCGTGTGCCTTCAGGTCTTCGCCGCGGCGCATGGAGTCGCGGAAATTGGAGTTGCCGCCATCCACAATGATGTCGCCGGGATTCAGAAGGCCCTTGAGTTGGGAGATGGCATCATCAACCGCATTGCCTGCGGGTATCATCAGCCACACGACTTTGGTCCCGTCCAACTTAGCCACCACGTCTGCAAGGTCACGCGCTCCAACCGCGCCTTTTGATACTGCAACTTCGATGGCCTCCGGGGAACGGTTGGTGACGATGCAGGTGTGGCCTCCACGCAACAGGCGTTCGACCATGTTGCCCCCCATTTTCCCCAATCCGACAAATCCGAGTTTCATTCTAAACCTTTATAAATTATCTAATTAAACAGTTTGTGAGATCAGTCTGGTGATAACTAATAAACCAATTTTACCATGTCATTGCAATTTGCGGGACAATTCGCCTTGAGATTCTGCGCTGTAACCTGTATTTTGTGAAATTATATGACATTTGCGATAACAACAACTCCATTGAGCCGTGCTGCGGTCTGAAGTCGAGACTTCCCGCTGGCTGGGATTCATCCTGCTCCTGGGATTTGCCGTCCGGATGTACGGACTTGGGCAGGAGAGTCTTTGGCTTGACGAAGTCGTAACGGCCAAACGTGTTCATGACACTCTGCCGGACCTGCTATACGGCTGGGACTCTGAAACGCAGGGCCCGCTTTATTATATGTGGGTGAAGATGTGGGGACTGATTTTCGGGACGGGTGAAGTATCCTTGCGCTTCTGGTCTGTTGTTTGGGGAACACTTACGATACCACTTGTGTATCAGTTGGGGCGGCAACTGTTCAGCGGTACGGGAGCTATGCTCGCTTCACTGTTCTTTGCAGTGCATCCGTTTGCCATCTATTACTCGCAGGAAGCGCGGCCTTACGCGTTGCTGCTCTTTCTTGCCGTTGCTTCCTACATCCTGCTGCTGAACCTGATGAAGCAGCATCGCTGGCCGTCAGCGTGGGGCTACATTCTGGTCACAGCGCTTGCCTATTACACACACGTCTTCGCGGTCTTTCTCATTCTCAGCCATATCATAATCTTCTATGCGTTCCGGCGCGAACGGCAATACCGCGGCGCGAGCAGATATCCCCGGCCATATTACCTGACGTTTGTCTTATTACTCATCCTGTGCATTCCGGAGACTGTGCAGAACGCGGCGGCGATGTTTGACAAGATGGGCGGTGAAACAATGGCAAGCTGGATTCCCCGGCCTTCCGTTGAAGACCTGTTGCTGGCTCCCGTGCGCTATTTCATGAATGCGAAAGTCGGGCTGGCGGCAATTCTGCTGATATCGGTTCTTGCGGCGCTGCGCTTCTACAGCGAACCTCGACTGCGGTTGGGATTCTTTTTTCTGCTTATACTTGGTGTGTGCTTCTGGCTGCTGCCGTGGATCGTCTCGGTGACTGTGACCCCGGTGTTCGTGCTAAGATATACGATACCCGGAATGCTGGTGGTTATCTTCCTCATGGCTACCGCGTCTGCAAGCCTGCAGGCCTTGCCGAGACAGCTGTTCGTCATTGCCCTGCTTGCTTTGACCGTCTATCCGCTCTGGAATTACTACACGAAAGTGGACAAAGATCCCTGGCGGCAGGCAGGTGAATATCTTTCCGCACGCGTCACAACCTCCGATATTGTCATTCCGTTCCCGCCCTTTGCAGACCAGCCGCTCAAGCATTACATGCTTCCGCACCTGCGTCCGCAAATTATTCGCGCGGATTCGGTGGGGGCGCTTGAGCCGCTGCTTGAGAACGCGAAGCGTATATGGGTTGTCGAGTCATACGCGAGTCACAAGACGGCGCAGAACGATATGCTGCCGCTCCTGAGGTCGTGGGGCAAGGAAGTGAGGACGGTCGATGTCCGGGCAATGCAAGATATCAACCCCACCGGCTATTGGATTTGTCCATTGAAAGTCACACTGCGCGAACAGATTGAGGACTCACCGGAATTCGGCCCGACGCTGCCGGACTCTGCAAATACATGATACTCTCGATTGGACTCTACGCGGCCGTTGTTTTGCTTTCGCTTGCGGCCCTGATTCTGCTGGGCTATAAGCCGCGAACTGAGATAAACACCGTGTTCGACCAATACCGAAGGACTCCGGCACTGCGGCGAACCGTCACGGCGTGGTTTTTTGTGATGGCTGTCGTTTTTGTGATTGTGCAAGGACTGCGTCTGCCGTTTGCCGAGTATGTCGTTGGTCAGCTTGCCAATGCGGCACGAATGAATACGACCGGATGGGAGCCTGTGCACGCATTGGGACTCGTATTGCTGCTGCTCTGTGAGTTCCTCGTTCTTGCCCACTGGCTGCTGTATATCTTCTACTGTTGGCGCGCAACTCACCGCTATAAACTCCCGCCCACTCTTCCGCTTCAATCTCCCGTCCCCGAAGTTGTTGTGATGATTGCCTGCTGTGACGAGGATCCGGAGATTCTCGAGCGCAGTCTGCGCAGTGTCAAGGCTCTTGACTATCCGAACTTCCGTGCATACCTGATTGAGAACTCGCGGTCTCCCGAGAAGAAGGCGGCATGCACCGCCGTGGCGGAAAGGCTCGGAGTAGCGGTTCATCACGTGCCAAATCGCGGACATAAAGCCGGCGCATTAAACGATGCGCTGCCGGACATTCGCGGCGACGCCAGATACGCCGGTGTGTTTGATGTGGATCATGAAATCAAACCCGAAGCTCTGCGCGAGCTTGTGCCGCTGCTTGAAAGTGACGATGGTGTCGCGTTTGTGCAGACCCCGCAGCTGTATGCGAATGCAGAAGAGACGTGGACGACCCGCGCCGCCGCCATGCAGGAGATGCTGCTCTACGATTCAGTCATGGAGGCAAAAGGCGCAACCGAGCAGGCTTTGTGCTGCGGTTCCAATCTTGTGATGAGGATATCCGCATTGGACAGTGTCGGCGGCTGGGACGAGCAGACGGTTTCAGAGGACTTGATGACGTCGTTTTGGCTGCACGCCAAGGGCTGGAGGTCGCTTTATCATCGCAAGGCCTATGCCGTCGGGATGGGGCCAAACACCGTTTACGGCTATTGGAAACAGCAACGACGCTGGGCAACCGGCAACACGTCCGTCGCGAAAATTGTCTGGAAGAACATGTGGAGCAAGAAGCGCGTGCCGTTCGCGCTCGGCATAGACTATCTGTGGTCTTCAGGCTACTACTTCATAACGCTGGCGCTCGGGTATCTGGCCACGGTGCCGATGCTGCTGTTGTTGTTTGTCCGGTTCGGAGTGGGCGGTGCGGATTGGTACATACAGAATGAAATGCGGCCGATTGATTACGTCTATCTGTCCGTTTATCCGTTGTACGTGGCGGTGGCGCTTTTCCCTTATGTTCACATGCGGCTGCGCGGATATTCGCTGCGGAATCTTGTCCTGCTGCAAGGGTTGCTCGCCAACACGATACCCGTGTATGTCACGTCCGTCATCCGCGGATTGTGGAAGGACGTCAAGCTGTTTGAGATTGCGCCGAAAAGAGCGATGAATCTGCACAGACCGTTTTGGAAGACACCGCAAACCTATATCTTTGCATTGTTGATTCTGACCGGCGGATTGCTGTTTCACATGACACGCACCGAATCTGTCGCGCCATTTGTCTATATTCTGTTGTTCTGGACGTTTATGTACACCATCTCCTTCGCTCACTTCTTCATTTTCACGATTGAAAGCCGGAAGGTCGTGGAGCAGGAAAGACTCGATGAACTAAACAAGCTGCAGCATGGCCAAGCGCAAGTCGCCTAAGATAGAGCCGATGCCGGACATTCGACCTGTCGAGCGGCCGCTCGGCTCGCCGACGGTCGTGAAATACATTTGGACTTTCGGTATTGCAACGCTTGCCCTGTCCGTGCTGGCGATGTTTGCGCCATCACTGCGGCTCTGGGCAGTCCATCAATTCGCATTCCTGCATTTGGCCGCAGCGCTGCCGCTGCTCGTGTTGGCCGGAGTGCTTCTCTCGCCCTACGGACCAATCGTCGTCGAACACTCTGTCCTGAAGAAGGTCAGACTTCAGCCGTACCAACTGGCAGGACTCCTCTTTGCAGTGTTCATGCTTCTCAGCGTTCACGGCAATCTATTGGGTGACGGCCAGCTTGCCACAACGCGACTCGCGCATATCGGCGATATGATTGAATCGAAGGAGAAGATTCCGCCGGGCAGATTCTTTTCGCAAAAGGAGCCCGGCACCATGCTGCTGCATGAAGGCGCGTTTCGCATAGGCATGACTCTTTTTGGCCCGAAGATACAAGTTGAGAAAGGACGTGCCGGACAACAGGCACGGGTTGAGCGTCAACTTAAGTATCGTGAGATTGCGCAATGGTGTTTCAGGATTCTGTCAAGCATTGCGGGTGTGCTCCTGATTCTGCTCTTGCTGCGGTTTGTGCGTTCAAAACCTGAACATGAGCCTACCATATTCTGGCTGGTGATGCTGACTTGCGGAGGCTGGCTCGCATATTTCGGCTATGTCGAAAACTATGCGTGGGTGTCGTTGGCGATGATGGCGTTCTTGATTGCCGGCCTGAAGGCTACTGAGCCGCCGAGAAAACTCCCCGTGGCTCCAGTTTTTCTTTTCCTTGTCGCAGTTGCGTTGCACTACATGGCGGTCGTGCTGCTTCCCGCGTTGGTCTATCTCTTATGGACGATGCATTTTGAACCGCATGACCGCGAACAGCAAAACTTTGCTGCTCCGTGGAAGCGCGCGAAGTATGTCGCTGCCGGATTCGCAACGCTTGGCCTGGTCGGTTACATCGCGGTGGAAGGATGGGAGGGATGGATAAGCGTGATACCGTTGCTTCCCATGTGGGCGGATGACGGCTACGCCTTCTTTTCTGTGCGGCATCTTGTAGATATCGTCAATCTTGCGTGGTGGGCGTGCGGAGCAGCGCTGATCGGTTTGCTCTTTACTGCGAAAAGAGGCGGCGATCTTCGCGCACAGAATCAAGAAAATTTTCTGCTGCTTGCGGCCAGCTCGGGCGCGTTTTTCGCCATGGTTTTCAGTCCTAATCTCGGCATGGCACGCGATTGGGATATCGTCACGTCCGCATTGTGGCCAACCGTGTTTTTTGCGGCATGGCGTTTGTCGCAATTCAATTTCGACAGTCTGCTCCCGAAACTGCGTGCGTCATTGGCTGCGGTAATTGTACTCATTCTGATTCCGGCTGTCCTCGTTCAAACCGTGGAAACGACAGCTATCGCCCGCTTCGAGAATCTTCTGCATCTCGATAAATCCCGTTCCACTTATGGCTGGGAGAACATGGCTTTGTATTACCAGAAGACGGGCGAAATCGAGAAGCGAGTCGCGGCGTGGGAGAAAGCAGTGGAGGCGGAAGAGAATCCGCGCTACGTTTACAATCTATCCGAGGCCTACAAGCTGGCGGGACGAATTGATGACGCGGACAGCGCGGCGGTACGAGCGGCTCATCTGGACAAGAAATTCGCGAGCAACCTGTTTTACGTCGCCACTGCGCAGGCCAAGCGCGACAACCTGCCGCGCGCGCGTGAGATTGTCTTCACCGCGCTGGCAATTGACTCAACGTTAGAATATGGAGCGACCATGAAGACGTGGATAACCAGAGCGTGTTTGGTGGACTCTGTGGCCAAAACCGGTGATACGCTGCGCGCGCGAAGTCTACTGCAATTCTACGCGCGCGAGGACCCCAAGAACAGTTTCTGGAACGAATACGGCCAGAAGCTTGGAAAGTAATCGAAGATACGTAAATGCAAAGCGCCCGTCCACACTGTGAACGGGCGCTTGAGTTTTTTGTGCAGTTGTTACTTAATCAGCATCATCTTACGAACAGCGGAAAAGTCTCCCGCCTTCAACTGATAGAAGTAAATGCCGTTGGAAAGATTGGCGGCATCGAAGTTTACCGTGTGACTGCCTGCGGCAAGTGAGCCGTCCACCAGAGTCGCCACGCTGCGTCCGAGCGCGTCAAATACCGCGAGTGTCACGTTTGAAGCGAATGGCAGCGCAAAAGAAATTTGCGTATTCGGGTTGAACGGATTCGGGTAGTTTTGTGTCAAGGTGAACTCAGCCGGAAGCGCGGTCTCGCCACCCGCTTCCACTGTCACGATGCCCGGCAGAATTTGACGATCGCCATTGGCCGAAACTTCGGCAAGACGATAGCTGTAAACAGTTGCGGCGGTCACACTCTCGTCCACAAAACGATAGCTATGACCAATCGGGCTGTCGCCCTGGCCGTTCACAACACCGGTAAGTGACCAGCTTTCGCCCGCCGAGCGCTCAACTTCGAAGCGCTCCACATCGTTCTCAGATGCTGTTGACCAGATCAGTTCAATTGCGCCGTCTCGTGCCACCGCCGTGAAGGAACTCAACTCTGCGGCAAGCCGAATATCGCACACCAATTTACCTTCGTCGTGCGTGCCGTCTACGAAGTTTTCGTTGATGTCCGTGATAACATCATTCAAATCGGAAATGTCGGTATCGTCCGGCAGGCCGTTCGTATTCCCGCCGAGGACTTCATTGGCCAAAGCGAAAAGCTCATCAACCGTCATGCCGGCAAACGGACTATCGCATTCTTCGTCGTCGTCTTCACCGTGACGGTCCGGGTCCGGAACGCAAAGGTAATACAGTGAACCAAGATCACAGAAGCCCGGTAAACCCGCTTCAGAGAATCCAAGTGAAAGCGCCAACGCCGTCACCTGACCGGCAAACACACCGGCTTCCGTGCTTGTTGGATCGTTGTGGTTCTCCGTCAATGACGCAGAAGTTCCGCCGGCGGGAAGAAAAACGCGAACTGCGTTTGAGTTCGAAAAGTGAATTGTGAAGTTGCCGCCGATGGTCAGTCCTTCCGGAAACACCGTTCCAAAGTTCGCATCACGGAAACATCCGGGGTTATTACCGTTACAATTTCCGCCCCAGCCGCCCTGTGTTTGTGTGCGGCAGCCTTCCGGAAAACATGGCTCCGTGTCAGTTGCAAACGACAGTGATGCCAGTAGCGCGGACAACAGCAGTACGCAAATTGTCTTCATGGAACTCCTCATGTAGTGCAATGATATTCATTCAGTCACGCATGCAATATAAGCCGCGAGATGTGTCCACTGCAATTTGGGAGCGGGTCTGCAAAGCAAAATATTCTACATCAACTGCGTTTACTTTCCGTTATGACATGTTAATCTTCTCACCCGAGCGCGTTTCGCTTCTAAGTGTTTGAGCGCACTGCATGGACTTTTCGCACGGTGAGAAACTTGGTGAAAACCCGTGCTTCAATTCGTGCGGGAGCCTATTTACTTTGGGAGTGATTACTCTAAGGAAGAGAGGCGCGTCTCTTTGTCACCCCCTCTGTGAATTGCAGTTTGCGTGACTTGCGCGAAGCAAAAAGCCCCCACCTTTCGGTGAGGGCTTCATTGTCTCATCCGGTTGGGAGGTAACCGGATGACAGGGAGGTCGTATGAATGTTGCGTGTCCGCAACGCCATAATATACGCTCGCATTCGCCGCAGTGCAACTCAAAATTCGAATTGCCGCTCTGTGGGTTCATTGCATAACACATGATTTCACTTAGTTTGGTGACGTCCGTTGAGTCTTGACAAGAGGCATTCGTGGGTCAGAAATAGTAAGTGACATTCTCACCAACGAAAGCGGCAGCCCTTTCAGGCTGCCGCTTCAACGTTCACATTTCGACGTGCCGTTCAGGCATTTGAAACGACGTTACTTCATCAATACGAGTTTTTGCGTTGCAACAAACGAACCGGCGCGAAGTTGAGCAAAGTAGATTCCTGACGTCAGTGCAGACGCATCGAAATATACCGAATGCAGACCCGTGGCAAGCTGACCGCTCACGAGCGTCGCGACTTCCTGACCAAGCGAGTTGTAAATCTTCAGTTCGCCATTCGTCGTCGCCGGAACGTCGAAGTCAATGCGCGTGCTTGGATTGAACGGATTCGGGAAAGCCTCGTGCATGGCAAAACCAGTCGGAATGCCTTCGCCGCGCGGACCGACCGCCGACGCTTCGTGCAACACGTGGACAATGAAAACACCGATGGAGCCGACGTCAGCCTGCTCGTTGTCCACCGCGCGCAGTGTCCAGATTCCCTGCGTCGTGAAGCCTTCAAAGGCACCCAACTCTTCGAACGGCTGCCAGCTCCCGGTGAACGGAGCGGTAAGTGTCTCATAATTGAAGGCGACTGCAGCTTCGTCGTCGAAGCGGCAATTTGTCATGTTTGCTCCCGGGGGGAACGTCGTCGGGTCTTCAGCAAGCTGAACCGTATCACCCCAAGGAGAAATCAGGTAGAGGTCAAGGTCTGACACCCAAGTGTGCGTAATGTTGACGGTGACATCAAGGTCTTCAATCAGGAAGTCGTCGGTAATCGTCATCGTCTTGTTGGCACCCGTCGGGCTTTGATCCGGAATGTTCACCGGAGTTGCAGCGGACGGGTAATCGGTGGTGACCGTGCTCGACGGCACCAACGCGAAGTCAACGGTCGTCGTCTGTTCGACTACCACTTCAACGCCCGCGATGGTTTCATCTTCAAAACTCTGCGCACTGGCCGTCAGCGTGTACGTACCCGCAGGAACATCGAAGCTGTACGCGCCGTTGGCATCCGTTTCCGTGCTGCCGCCGCCTTCAATCTCCACCGTCGCGCCGACAATCGGAGCACTCGTTTCGAAATTGGTCACAGTGCCCGAGATCGTGCCCGTCGGAGCGGCTTCACCGGCTTCGAGCAAAATGTCATCAACCTTGAGAATAAACTCATCGACAGATGTATAGTGGAATGCGATGTAAAATGGGCTGCCGGCGTACGCTGAAAGATCGTCTGTGTATTGAGTGTAGGTACTCGGAACATCGACATGTGTGGAGACCAGATTTGTGAAGTCAGCTGGGGTACTGCCGGTCGTTGAAACGCGAATTTCAAAGGTTTCCAAATACGACGGATCCTGTGATGCTGCCCAATAAGAAAGCGTGATTTCACCGGTCAAGTTCTGTTGCGGTAAAATCAACCAATCGTTGTTCGGGACAGGTGGGGCATTGTAAGCGTTTGCCACAAATTTTGTACCGGAATGAGCTGGAATACCACTAAACACAATCCAGCGAGAGAAACCGCCAAAACCCGTCACAGGGCAGGAACCGTTGTCAACGTCAACTTGGGTCCAACCCGGGGGCAAACTGCCGTTCGCGTAGTCTTCAAAATCTTCAGAAATGATCACTTCGTCTAGGGAACCTGGACGACGTGAGCCGACTTCCGGAAGCCGAAAAGCCGAGACGCCAGGCGAAATGTTGTGAACCTCGCCGCTCTTGCTCACCAAGCTGGCTTCGGGGCCTCGCGCCTTGCCCGCAAATGCCGCCCCAACAACAATGAGCAACAAAGTCAAAACAAATAGTCTTGTAATTCTTTGCATGTGTCTTCTCCAATTAGTTTTGTTCGGTTGTTCAGAGTGCAAACCAAATGTTATGAAAAGTCGATAAAAAACTATCGCCTTAAGTAATTGTATCCTTGAAATTGTAGTTAGCCGGTAACGAAAACAGTAGTTTCGCAAAGCCGAGCTAGCGAATCGCTTGTGAAGCTCAACAGAGCTTAAACTCAATAATTATGGTCCCAGCAGGGCAGTTAACTTGCACGATTTGATAATCAAACCTCATTTCGTATTGATGATCATTCACAAGGGTGACTGTCTCAGTACATGTCCCTGTCCCGGTAACCCCGCTTGAAATGATTGTCTGACCTGTTGTCAGGTCAATTAGTTCCGCAAACACGCCCATATTAGACGCGCATCCTGCTCGGTTCACGTGCCAGTTGTATTTCGACTTGCATGTGTTGGATTGCGTGAACACGACATTCCCAGAATAACCTGTGCCCTGCACTAGTCTGACAACAAGACCAGGATCCCCAGGACATGCGGCAGGGGCATAAGACGTGCTAATAGAAAGAACAGTAATAATAAGAACGATTCGAAACATTGTAACCTCATTTCTATTTGATCTATCTGACTCTCTAGAGGACACGAATGAACGCATTCAGAGTCACTTCTATTCTACAGAAACAATTGGAAGCATGAGACAATCTCTAAATAAATGCTTGTCTCTGAACTGGCGTTAAACAGCTCTCCATATCTCTTTTGATGCAGCAAGCGTAGTGCTATTTCAGCAACAGTGTCTTGATTGTCTGATTCGCGTCGAGTGTTTGAGCGCGCACGAAATACACTCCGCTAGCCCGCGACAACGGAGACCAAATGAAGCGGTGCGACCCCATGTTCAACATGCCGCTGTGAAGCGTTTCAACCAGGCGGCCTGTGACGTCAAACACGAGTAATTCAACATTCTGCGCACGTACGACATCCAGAGTCAAGTTCACACTCGCATTGAACGGATTCGGATAGGCCGGGTGCAATTGAAAATCGCGGACAACGACCGGCTCTTCGGCATCTTCCGTCAACGGTAACTCAAAATGCAAGGTAAAGCTCTGCAGGGTCCCCTCATCGGCCTCACCCGCGTCCTCGACAATCAGGTTCCACGTGCCGGACGGTTCCAACGTATCCAGTTGACTCAAATTTGAAAACGGACGATACGAACCGGTGAATGGCCCTGTGCCGCTGCCGATAGGTGTGGAAGCTTCATCGTCAAAGCGGCAATTCGTCATATTGGCGCCAAGGCTCGGCGACAGCGGCGGGTTGAACAACACCACCGAATCCGAATTCGGATGCTGAATTGCAATGAACATGTCCGCAATGTACGGATGCGTGATGCTTACTGTCACATCCAAGTCCTGAATATTCCCCGTTAATCCCGTCACCTCGAGCGGAACAATGACCTGCGTCAAATCAGGAATCGGCACTGGCGAACCGGTGTAGGGGACATCAGTGAATCCGACCCGCGGAACAAGCGTGAAATTCTGCACCGTGGTTTGACCGGTTGTCACGACTATCCCGTCCGCGTATGCCGAATCATAGTTCGCGGCGTTCACCTGAACCCGGTAAGTTCCCTCGGGGAATCGCGAGAAGCTGTAAGTGCCGTTGGTAAGCGTGCTCACTTGTCCAACCGTATCCGCGAGACTGGTGTCCATCACGAGCACCGTCGCATTGGCGATCGGATTTCCATTCACGCTGTTGGTCACCGTTCCCGTTAGAGAGGGAATACCGTTGATTTCCAGCCAGAACCCTTCCAGCACACCTTCGTCGAACAAGAAGCGGTCGCGTACAATCAGCCGCCATTCGCCTTGCGCGTCATGCCCGGCGAACTGGGTATCCATTGAACGCAATGGCCTGAAACCGCCCGTGAATGGCGGAAGTCCTTCATAAATTCCCCGGCCTGCATCGTCGTCAAACCAGCACCCGGTCATGTTCTCGATGTCGTCGCCGGGAAACAAATCGAGCAGAAGCACACGTGCCACCGAGTCAATCGGCTCCGTGCCCCACAGCGTATCGCGATGAAACGTTGAGTCCGTGTCCCAAATGGTGTCGATTCGCGCGATGAAGGAGTCAATATACACCGAATCCCGTTCAAGCCACAGCGTCAGATCGCGCACATACGGATGCGTAATCGTCACACCCGCGTCCACATCCTCGACATTGAAGGATTCAGGGACATTTATCGTCGCGACGATGGTCTCAAGATCCAGTATTGAATCCGGTCCCTCCGTCCAAGAATAGAGCACGTCCAGCGGAGAATGCGGCGACCGCAAAGCCTCCATTTGCGGCAGCGAACGGCCAAAATGCTTCCGCGGCTCGCTTGGGGTCTTCGCCCAAACAAGTCCTGTCAAAAGCAGAATAACAATCGAAACGAAGCTATTCTTTCGTAAGGTCAATAGAGTAAAGTATGCGGCCGGATGAATCGGCCTTGTAGTAGTCGAAGAGGTACTGTGCCACCATGTTCATGTTTTCCACGGGGCAGTCAATGTGCGCGAACTTCTCTTTCCTGGCCCAGCGAATGGCATGGTCAAACAACTGCCGTCCAAAGCCCTTTTCGCGCTGGCTGGGACGCACGAACATGTCCAAAATCGTTGGAACCCTGTCCGCTTCAAGCGTCGAAGGTGTTAAATACATCAACAGAAAACCCACGGGGATTCCGCTTGATGTGCGACCGATGAAAACTAATCCCAGTCGGTCATTCTCCAAAATCTCTGTCAAGTACTCCCGGTTTATGTTCTCGGGCTGTGCTTCGAATTCTTCGCCTTCGGATTGGTATTCGGCGACCAGCTCGAGCAGCTGGGGCAGATCCGCCATCGTCGCGGTGCTGACAATCATTGGGTTGGTGACGGTGCCCCGCGGCACCAAAATTACTTTCTGAAAAGGTTGTGAATGGATTATGAAAACGATACAGCGAACATTATGCCAACTTATTGCGAATTTGGCAAATCTGGCAGACCCAGCTTAATTTATATTTTCCAGCAGCATAGCTTGGCCCTGCCCAACTCCAACACAGAGGCTGGCTATCCCCCACTTGGTGCCGGCATCGCGCATGCTGCGTGCAAGAGTGCCTAAAATGCGCGCACCAGACATTCCCAACGGGTGGCCTATCGCGATGGCACCGCCCTTCGGGTTCACCCGGTCAATGTGAGGATCCAACTCGGCAACTACTGCCAATACCTGCACGGCAAAAGCTTCGTTGATTTCCCAAAGCCCGATTTCAAATCGCGTCAGTCCCGTCCGAGAAAGTAGCTTTTCCACGGCGTTCACCGGCCCGATTCCCATGTAGCGCGGGTCCACACCCGCCGACGCTGAAGCGACTATCCGAGCCAGCGGCTTCAGGCCATGGTCCTTCACGAACTTCTCCGAGCAGATCAGCAACGCCGCCGCCCCATCATTTAGACTGGACGAATTCCCTGGGGTTACAGTTCCACCTTTACGGAATGCCGGCTTCAGAGTGGCAAGTTTTTCCAGTGTGGTGTCCGCACGAGGACCCTCATCGCGGTCAATCATGACAGTTTCACCCTTCTTCTGCGAGATCTCCACAGGGACAATCTCGTCGGCAAAAAGCCCGGCCGCCTGCGCCGTCACCGCTTTTTGGTGAGACTCATAGGCAAACTGGTCCTGCAATTCGCGCGAGATATTCCACTTTTCATAGATATTCTCCGCCGTTTCCCCCATGGATTCCAGCGGAAAAAGCTCCTTCATCGCCGGATTCGGGTAGCGCCAGCCCAAAGTTGTGTCCCATGCCGTTAAATTCCCGAACGAGAAACCACTTTCCAGCTTGGGAACGCTGAAGGGGGCGCGGGTCATGGATTCGACACCTCCTGCAATGTAGCAATTGCCTTCACCGGATGCAACCGCCCGAAAGGCTATCGCGGCCGCTTCCATCCCCGATGCACACAGGCGGTTGACTGTCACCGCCGGTATCGTATAGGGAAATCCGGCCAACAGGACAGCCATCCGCGCGACATTCCGGTTGTCTTCACCGGCCTGATTGGCACACCCCATATACACCTCGTCCACGAGGCCCGGATCAAGCTGGTTGCGCTCGATGATTCTCTTCAGCACCAACGCCGCCATGTCGTCCGGCCGCACTGATTTCAAAATGCCATTATGCTTGCCCACCGGAGTCCGGAGGGCGTCTACTAAGTAAACAGGTGTCATTGAGTTTGGTTGTGTGAAAAAAAGAAATCTCTCATAGTTAACCGCTATTTCCCCAACTCCGGCACATCATCGTTGAACAGAACAACTTCGAGTAGGTATTCGTCCCTATTTTGCAGAAAGTCCGCCATTCTTCGTCTGCCGAGTATCAATCCTTCACGTATTGCCTTCGGTGAAAAATTGCGCGAAGAGTCAGAAAACTTGCCCATTTCGTTTTTCGACGGACCGATCACGTAGATATCAATCAAACCGTATTTGCGGTGCCACGAAACGAACTCGCTTTTGACCTTTTTGTCCGCCGAAACCTGTGTGCAGTGCATCTTGCCTGCAAGCTCGTTGATAAACGCCGCGCGCTCGTAGTCTTCACGGTCGGTGTTGTCCACGAAAATTTCCAGCGTGCGTTCGAGCACCTTCACTACCCGGTCGAACGGCCCGCGCTTCGGCTGCGGAAACGAGGACGCACGATAGACGTGCAACTCCTGTCTGATTTCAGGTTGATTGCGGGACCTGCGCTCATCACGGACTTCGCGGAAGTGGTTGAACACTGAGCGCAGCGGAGTCACATCGGTCACTCCGCCGTCCACGAATCCTTCAATGGGCGGAAACACAATCGGAATGGCCGCCGAGGCCATCACCGCATCAAGAGGAGTCAGGCCATGACTGGGAGCCGAGAGCGGAATTTCGAAGAATCGTCCCAATTCGAGATTCACCGCTCCAACTTCCACAGCGCGCGGCCACTTCCTGCCCGCGAGATTCTTTTCCAACAGTGCCCGCAAAGGCTTCGTGTCATACACCGCAGGCTGCTTGCGCAGTGCGGCCACGGCCAAATCTCCGAATATTCCCTTGCCCAGTATACGCCGTGCACCCTCCGTCACCACACCGGTCGAGCGATAGGGCTTATAGACCGACTCATTACCCGTAATCTCCTTCTGCCATAGCTCCGCTAAACTCGCCGCATTCGCCGGCTGCTCACGGAGGCTCGCTTCAGGCGTACCGCTCTTCGTTCCAAATAGCTGCGCGACATTCAGTGCGCCGACCGACACTCCGTATCCGCCGTCATACGGCTGGCCTTTTTGCCGGAAATACTCGTCCAGCATTCCCGCTTGATAGGAACCGTACGCGCCGCCCCCCTGCAAGGCTATCAGCAGATGCGGTTGCAACTCAAAACCTTGCTTCCATCGCAAAGGTCAAGGGCATCTCCGGCTCGCCGTCCGCCAGACGATACATGTCGTCACCGCATTCCACCATGTTCGCAAACGGCATAAAACAGCAGGTCGGATATTCCTCCATCTGCGTGACACGCAGCCCTGCCCGCGTCAGCGCGCGAAAGACGTCCGCCAATGTCCATTGCCACTCCAGAGTATCGTTGACCGGAACATAATTTTTGTCTGCATAGTCCGGCATCGGCGGCATGGTAATGCCCTCTTCGCAATGAAAGTAGTTGAACTTGCGCTCAATCCGTCCGTTGACATCTTCAAACATCATCACCACCGGGTGAACCTCCACAATCACGAACTTTCCGCCGGGCGCAAGCATGTTCGCAATCACCTGTCCCCAGCGATAGAGATCCGACAGCCAGAAGATGACTCCGTAGCTCGTGAACACAATATCAAACTTCTCGCACAGAATCTCATCGAGTTTCAAGACGTCGCACTGTACGAACCGCACTCGGTCAGCAACTCCCGTCTGGTTCGCCAGCTCCCGTGCCGAGTCCACTGCAACACCGGAGAAATCCACTCCCACCACTTCCGCAGCTCCGGCCCGGGCAATCTCAATGGTGGATTTGCCGAAATGACACTGCAAATGCAAAACCCGCATCCCTGCAACATCCCCGAGCCAGTCCCGCTCCAATCGGTCAAGAGCCGGTTTTCCCTCGAGGAAACCTGTTACATCATAAAATTCGCTCCGGACATGCACCGGAGTGACCTCATCCCACCAGGCCAAATTCTGCGCGTGTCCCGGGTGTGCAAGCCCGCTGGAATTCTCTAAGTTCATAGTTCTGTGTATCTTGTCCGTGTAAAAAGCCCAGAAAGATACGCTTTTTTGCGGACGTTCGCAAGCCAAGTACCCGACATATGCCTCTCGAAGTGGCCACTATGTAACACTGGTCGCACTTACTTCGGTTGAATATCAGCACGGGTTTTGTTACCTTATTCACAATGCTCTGGGGACTATCAGACGAAACTTTGAAAGGCTATCATGTACGATCCTCGTCACAAGAAACTCGCGGAAGTGTTGGTCAAACACTCCACAAAAGTCAAACCCGGCGACAAAGTCCTGATTGAGTGCTTTGATACGCCGCATAAATTCATTTCCACTTTGCTCCAGGAAGTCTGCGACGCCGGAGGTCTGCCCGTGCTCGAATTCAAGCAGCAGGCCGTTATCCGGACGTTGTTCCACAATGCCACCGAAGAGCGCATCAAATTGATTGCCGACAGTGAGCTCTACCGCATGAAGCAGATGGATTGCTACATTGCCGTGCGCGGAGTTTACAACGCCAAGGAACTCTCCGATGTTCCCGGTGACAAAATGTCACTCTACGAAAAACACTGGCTGAAACCCGTGCATCTCAAACAGCGCGTGGAAAACACACGCTGGGTGATTCTCAAGTATCCGTCGCCGCAAATGGCACAGATGGCCAAGATGAGCCATGAAGCCTTTGAAGATTTCTTCTATCGAGTTTGCTGTGACGTGGATTGGAAGAAGGCCAACGAGGCTATGATTCCCGCGAAACACTTCCTCGAGAAGTCCGACAAGGTGCATATCAAGGGACCGGGCACAGACCTGCAATTCTCCATCAAGGGCATTCCGTGGAAACCGTGCGGCGGCGAGTTCAACATTCCCGATCTGGAAATCTTCTCCGCACCGGTCCGCACGTCGGTCAACGGCAAGATCAGCTACAACTCGCCTTCGACCTATCGCGGCTTCACGTTTGAGAACGTCGTGCTCGAGTTCAAGGACGGCAAAATTGTCAATGCGACCGCCAACGACACCAAGCGCATCAACGAAATCTTTGACACCGACGAAGGCGCGCGTTACGTCGGCGAATTCGCGCTCGGATTTCATCCCTACGTGCTGAACCCGATGGATGATATTCTGTTCGATGAGAAGATTGCCGGCTCGTTCCACTTCACTCCCGGACAAGCCTACGAATTCGAAGCCGACAACGGCAACCGCAGCCAGATTCACTGGGACTTGGTTTGCATCCAGCGTCCCGAATACGGCGGCGGAGAAATCTGGATTGACGGCGTGCTCATCCGCAAGGACGGTATCTTCGTTCACGAGGCCTTCCTTGCCATGAACCCCGACAAACTGACGAAGTAGTTGTTCGCCGAGCGGTGGAATATCGCCCCGCCGGAACCTAAGTGTCAAAAGCCCCGCGATTTTCTCGCGGGGCTTTTCTATTTAGCATGTAATCAGCAACTATTTCAGGAGCACCAGTTTCACCACGGCAAGTTCTCTTTCCTCACCGACCAACCGCGCAAAATAGATTCCTGTCGCAAACTTGTCGGCGTTTATCTGCACGTCATGCGCTGCGACAATTCTTCCATTGAACAACTTCGCAGTCTCCCGCCCCGTTACGTCGTACAGAATCAGGTCATATACACCTGGTCTTGAAACCTGTATGCTCAATGTTGTGGTTGCATTAAACGGATTGGGATAGGCCGATAGAGAGTACTCATTCGGCAATAGAACTGGCTGCTCAATGGAACTGCTGTTCGAATCGGCACTGTCTGGATGAACCGTCAACCACGGTTCAAAAATCACGCCGTTTCCGACTTCCGTCCCCAGTCCGTCCGGATTCAGACTCGGATGAAACGGCCCTGTGCTATCCCCCCACCAATTCTCACTCGCGTCAAAATAAGCGCCTCCGGAAATGGCTGCAATGCCGGGTTCATAAAACTGATTGTCGCGAGCACGGATAGTGTCGAAATCACGCTGACTGGCTTTTACATCTGCGAGACTGTCGGGTTGCAGATTAGTGAATGAATTGTGAACTATGTCCACTGAACCGCTGATGTTGACACCCGGCGCAGAAATCGAGAATCCGTCCTCAAAAATATTGTCTTCGATCAAACCGAAATAGCCATGCTCAAAGCCTTGGCAAATCAAACTGATTGCGTTCGTTCCGTTAGCGGGAGGAATGCCTTGGTAATTCTGGAACCGGTTGCCACGAATTGTAACCGGAACTCCTTCGTCCGTGCGACAATCCATGGACACTTCAATCAATGCGCTGGCGCGCTCAATATCCTCAAATACGCAGCCTTCGATACGGCAGTTCCCCATAGTCGTCGCACGCAAAACAGGAAATGCAGAATAGCATGGTCCAAACCTGCAGCCTATCACTTCAATATTCTCGCCTGCAAAAGAGAGCAAATCGTTGTGCGTCGCGCTGCAGAGAAACGTGCAATTTCGAATGGACGAGCTACTGTAACAGCGCACCAGCCAATTCCCTTCGCCATCAAAGAAACAACTATCGGCCGTCAAACTGCCAAATGACGCCGGTCTAATGCACTGCCATTGACAACCAATAAATACTGAGTTCTTCACATTAACATCGTTCCCGCCCTCGACGGCAACAGAAACCGAGTCAAAGCGGCAGTTCATTATGTTGAGTGTCTCACCTGAGAATAGAATTCCGCCCGTGCGTGTAGCCCACTCAGGTTGTCGGAGTTCAAGTCTATTGAAAAGTACGAGATTCTGTACTGTGGCAGAGTCACCAGTTAAAACCAGCGTCGACGGAGTGTCAATTTCGCCTGGGATTGGATCCAGTATCGTCCATAATTCTGGCAATGTGTCACTGGAGTGCTGACCTAATAAAACCAACCCATCCGTCGAACAGGTCAAGAACTCGTGATAGCGTCCGGGAGCAACGCGGACAGTGTCCCCAGTCGCCGTCGCACTCAACGCTTCTTGAATGGCCGTGTACTCTTCAGGTACATCAAGTATCTCCCCCTTGGAGTTCGCTGCAAGAAGACAGACTAAACATGCGGCCACCCAGCATGAGTGGGATCCAGTTACGGAGTACATGACAATGCACCATAGGAAAGGCAGGCATAGGCTATGCAGTCACTTGCACAATCCTCGCAATCCGGACCGCCCGGGCAAGGCACTTTGCAGATGTAAATTACGTAAGTGTCGTTCGATGAGAGCGTCTGAGACTGACCGCAGTTCGTTGTACAATTGCCAATATCACATTCGTGAGTATGGCAATTGGAAAGCCAGGTCTCGACTCCATTGTCGAGCTTAAACAAGTTCGCGCATGCCCGGCAGTCTTCACAGTCGCTATCACCTGTACAGATTGTGCCAACTGTTAACGTATATGCCTGATCGCATTCTGGTGTGAACTCTGTTCTCTTGCAGTTTGTCGTCAGATTCTCTGTGCACCCTTGGTTAGAACAGGTTTCGTCGATAAAACATATGCACTCCGAACAGGCCAAGCCCAGGTTTCCGTTTCCCAGAAACAAAAAAACCGCAAGCAGAGCAATTGCGGTAAAGGTGGAAGGTGCTTTTTTCACGGCGTTCCTCCTGAAAATCATTGTTCAATAGTGCGCCAACTTTGCAACGCACCATCTTTGAACCCAAATTAGGCACTCAATCTGACTTTGTCAAGCCTCGCAAGCTTGTATGTTAAAATGTTAAGCAGAATCTAAATTTGGTTGTTTCAATTGGTTGAAACGACAGCCCGTCACAATTTTTACTTCAATAACACCAGTTTCACCACGGCAAGTTCTCTTTCCTCACCGACCAACCGCGCAAAATAGATTCCCGTCGCAAACGTCTCGGCATTGATTTTCACGTCGTGTGCTGCAACAATACTCCCATTGAATAACTTTGCAGTTTCCCGCCCCGTTACATCGTACAATGCCACCTCGTACTCTCCCGGTTTGGCAACACGAATGCTCAGCATCGTCGTCGCGTTAAACGGATTCGGAAAAGCCGATAGAGAGTACTCATTCGGCAACAGAACAGGCTGCTCAATGGAATTGCTGTTCGTATCTGCGCTGTCAGGATGAACCGTCAACCACGGCTCGAAAATCACACCGTTTCCCACCTCTGTCCCCAGTCCATCCGGATTCAAACTCGGATGAAACGGCCCTGTGCTGTCCCCCCACCAATTCTCGCTGGCGTCAAAATAAGCGCCTGCTGAGTGTGCTCCCACGCCTGGCAAAAGAAACTGATTGCCACGAGCGTAAATGGTATCGTTCGGACGCGCAGTCGCGTACACATTTGCGTACTCGTTTGAGACGAGATTCTGGAATATGTTGTCGTATAGTTCGACTGATCCTCCGATACCCACGCCCGGTGCTGTCTGAATTCCCGTCCCATCCACGAAAAGATTATTCCGGACGACTCCTAAATAGCCGGCGTTTTGTGACTGGCAGCCCAAGCCAATTGGATTAGTTCCACCATATGCAACGACCCCGCGGCAATCTCGGAATATGTTATTTCGAACTTCAATTGGTGTATCAGCTGCTTCCGGACAGTCCAAAGAAATTTCAATTACAGTCGGAGTTCCCGAGATGTCTTCAAAGACGCATTCCGAAATCCTGCAATTCCCCTGTGGAAATATTGGCAGGATTGAGAAGCCGTGTTCGCTCGGACCAAAGGTGCAACCACTGACTTCAATGTCACGTCCGTGCAACTGCAGCAAGTGAGTACCGCCTGGTTCGCTGCGACGAAATGTGCAATTTCGAATTGTTGAACCTGAGGTGCCGTAAACAAGCCACCACCTTGAGCCCTCAAAACTGCAATTGTCTGCGTAAACAACTCCCTCATTTGAAGGATAAAGACAATGCCACAGACAACCACGGAAAACGCAATGGGTTGCCTTGATACAATGGTCTGCATGTATGGCTCTCGAAACGGAGTCGAACAGACAGTTTGTCACGAACAGTGATAACCCTGTGTGACGAATGCCGCCGACACGCGTTGGCCAGTCCGGCTCCCTCATTTCAGGTCGGTTGTAGAACGCGAAGTTATTGATGCGAATCGAGTCGCCTGAAAACACAGCAACTGAAGGAGTGTCCAAACCCATTGGAATCGGGTCGAGGATTGTTCTGAACTCCTCAAGCGTGTCTCCGCTGTGCCAACCCGTCAGCATAAGCGTATTCGTTGAGCAGACCAGAAACTCATGGTACCTGCCCGGAGCAACACATATCGTATCGGCGGTTATTGAAACATCTAACGCGGCCTGTATTGTCGCAAACTGTGCCGGAACCTCACGGACAGTTCCAAGGCTCGATGCGACAAGCACCAACGTTGTCAGCACAAAGATGGAAAATGTTCTCTGGCAGTCTATGGTGCGCACGTCATTACTCCGTAAGAAAGACATGCGTAAGCGGTGCACTCGGCGTGACAGTCTTCGCATGAGGGGCCACCCGGGCATGGAACTCTGCAAACGTACATCACGTAAGTCTTGGTCACGTCCAAGTTGACGTAATCTCCCGTCGCGCTGCAATTGAAGAAGCAATCCCCGCCTGTACAACCGGTTGTATGACAGCTGCCGTTGTAAACCGCAAATTCATTTGCTCCGTCCAATTGAAACAGTCTCGCACAAGATTGACACTCAACACAATTGTCCACGTGAGAACACATGGTCTGAGTCGTGAAAATGTAATCTCCCGTACACGTCGGAGAAAATACGGTTCTTGTGCAGTTCGCATTTGGTGTGAAGCCGCAGTCCTGGTTCGTACATGTTTTGTCCTCAAAACAAATACAATCCAAACAAGCCAAACTCCTGCTGGTTCCCAGAAACAAGAAAACCGCAACTATAGCTGTTGCGGCAAAGGTGGTGGGTGCTTCTTTCATGGCGTTCCTCCTAAAGAAAGTTGTCCCGAATTGCACCGTCCTTGATAGTGCACCGCCCCAGAACTCAAGTTAGGCACTCCATCCGACTTTGTCAATGGCATCACACACTAAGCGATAACTCACTTCATGAAGCCAAGTCTATGCAAATTAACATTCTAATTTAGTTCGACTTAGTTGCTTCGCTCGCGGCCCCGTTTGCATATGACCCGTGCGACCCGTAAATTTCATTTTTCCACGCTGCAAATCAAGGGAGAGCCACATGGGATTTCTGATTTTTCTCGGTATCGCTGCCGTACTGGTTGTCTGGGTGATTGGTCTCTACAACGGTCTGGTCACGCTGCGCAACCAAGTCAAAGGTGCTTGGTCTCAGATTGACGTCCAGTTGAAGCGTCGTCACGACCTGATCCCCAATTTGGTCGAAGTCGTCAAAGACTACATGTCCTATGAGCAGGAAACGCTCGAAAAAGTCATCAAGGCGCGCAACACCGCTGTCGCCGCACAAGGTCCCGCCGCTGTGTCCGCCGCCGAAAATCAGGTGACCGGAGCGCTGCGTCAGCTCTTTGCAGTGTTTGAAAACTATCCCGACCTGAAAGCCAATCAGAATGTGATGAAGCTCCAGGAAGAATTGACCTCGACCGAGAACAAAATCGCGTTCGCACGCCAATACTACAATGACACCGTGATGACGTACAACACCAAGCAGGAACTTTTCCCGGCAAATCTGTTTGCCGCGGGTCTCGGCTTCAAGAAGGAAGAGTACTACCAAGTTCCTGAAGAGGAAAAGCAGAATGTGAAGGTTGACTTGCGGTGAACGACTACCGCCGCGACTTTGCCGCCGAGATCCGCTCCAATAAACGGAAGTCCATGATCCTGTTTATCGGACTTCCCATTCTGCTGATCGCCCTTTGCTGGGTTATTGGAAAAACCTATGATTTCGGAGACCTCGGTTTGCCCGTCGGTGCCGCGATTGCAATCATCGTGATGCTCGTCTCCTATCACCTCGGCGATGACATCATTTTGGGTTTCACCGGTGCGCGCGAAGCCTCATGGGAATCCGACCAAGTTCTGTTCAATGTCGTGGATGAAATGCGAATTGCCGCGGGACTCCCTATGCCGCGAGTGTATGTCATCGACTCCTTTGCACTCAATGCCTTCGCAACTGGATGGAAACCCGAGAATGCAGCGGTCGCGGTCACGCGAGGATTGCTCGAAAAACTTGACCGCGATGAACTGCAAGGCGTCATTGCGCATGAAATGGGACATGTCGCCAATCTCGATATCCGTTTCATGATGCTCGTTTCTACTATGGTCGGCGCAATTGCTCTGATTGCCGACGGATATCGCCGCTCGCTCTGGTTCGGCAGCGGAAGAACCGGCCGTGCATCGAGCAAGGACAGCTCTAAAGGCATCATTCTGATAGTCGGCATCGTGCTCTCGATCCTGGCCCCGCTTGCCGCATTGCTCATGCAGGCCTCCATCTCCCGCAAACGAGAATACCTTGCCGATGCAACCTCTGCCCGACTGACTCGCAACCCCATCGGGCTTGCCAATGCATTGCTCAAAATCGAACAATCCATGTTTGTCAATCCGCTTCCGTGGATTAATCGAGCGACTGTGCATCTCTTCATCGTCAATCCTGTCCGCAACGCACAAGGACAGCAAAGCGCCGTCTTTTCGACACACCCTCCCACAAGTGACCGTGTGTCGAGATTACGCGCCATGGCGAATTTGCAGGGCGAGTTGACGGACTTGAAGTAAGCACGCAATCGCATTAAGTCAAAAGCGGCCTCGAGGAAATCTCGAGGCCGCTTTCTTTGCATGGTCTGTTCCAAGGAGGTCCGGTTCTATCTATTCGTTGCGTCTGTCTTCCACAGGCATGAAGCCGCGTTCGTGTGTGTGGCAGGAGATGCAGTTGCTGCCGGTATTGTGTTCTTCACCCGTGCCGTCGTTGCGGTAATACTCCGTGTGTGTATGACAAATTTCGCAAATGCCGTCGTACAACGGCGCGCCGTGAATGAAATCCGTTTCGTGATTGAAGTACATTCCGTTGCTGTTCCCCATCGGATTCTCGTTGCGGATGAAATAGTGCGGGTATTGCGGCTGCTGATAGTGCGGACTGTGACACACCCTGCACGCGATTGAGTCCGCACCCAAATGCGTCTGCACCGCCACGGCAAATCCGGTTTCAACATGACAGCTTCGGCACAAGTGATCCCCGAACCACCACTCTTCACGCGGGCTTGGATAAATGTACGGCCGTAAATGGCAGCTGTTGCAATTCACGCCCTCTGTCACATGATGTGGAGAATCGTGAGGCGTGTCGAGAGGGTTCGTATATCGCCCGTCATTCAATCGCTCGGAAGCAAGCTTGGCAGAAAAACCCGGCTCGCTGATGCCGGTTTCCGTCACAACTCGATAGTAACAAAGTTCAAACGGATTTGTGTTCCACGCATCCGTGAACGTAGTGTCACTTGTGAAGGCAATATCCTCGACCGCCGCTTCTGCGAACTCCAAATCTTCTGTTCGTTCAACGCGATAGCCAAGCGCACCCAATTGCGGATTCCAATTCAACTGTGCGCCCTCTTCAGTCCACATTATTGTCAAATCCAAAGGTGGATTGACCGGGATGTTCCCCTCACTGATACCGTAAACCCAAACGCAATTTGTCGACGGCGACGACACATACAGTACTTCCCCGTCAACCGCGATGTCGATTCCTCCGCGAATTTCCGGCGTACCCAATTCAGCCGAGAAACCGAACACTCCTGCGGAGTCGAACACCTGCACCAAATCTACCAATACATCGAGTGTCCATATTTGCCCCAATCCGTCCACGTCGATTCCAAATGTGCGGAATGTTGCACCGTCTGTGTAGAGTCCGTTGCCTTCCAATCCCCACCGCCTTAACCAATTCCCATCCAGCGTGAAGGCTTGAAATCTGTAATTGTTCTGGTCGTTGACAATCAGCTCCTCGGTCAGCGGATTGCAGGCCATCGCCACGGGTTCGTCGAACCGTCCGTTGAAGTATCCGTATTGTCCGATAGTGCCAAGCGGCTCTCCCGTCCCGGAAAACACCTTTATGATATCGTCGTCGTCCGCTACGAACACTCTGCCGTCCGGCACGCTCACAATGTCATGCGGATCGACAAAGTAGTTTTCCGCCAACCCATACGTCACCAGCAGTTCCCCGGTGGTCGATATCTTGCGCACCGCACTGCCGACTGATACGATCAAATTCCCGTCCTGTGCAAACTCGATCGCTCCCGGAGGACCGTCAAGCTCAATTGTGCCAGCCAAAACTCCGTCCGATCCGAACACGAAAATCGCCTGCTCGAGAGGCGAGGTCACATAAAGCATGTGCGATCCCCGGTCACACGCGAGTCGCGTTGCCGAAGGAATGTTACACCACGTCGCTTCAAAGTTCAGTTCAACCGCAGCAACACGGGAGACTGCAACGGCCGAAAACAGGATTGCCCAGCGAAAGGGATGAGAAGAGAAATGCGCGGTCTTCATACAGAAATATCTCCGTTGCAGGCAGATTCATTGCCTGCTCGATTGTCCGTCCGCATCAAATTACATAGCAAGATACGGCAGACTCTAACAAATCACAAGTGGATTTTCACCGAATGACAAACATCACTGTTCTGTGTCATTATCACTAACACATTGCAATTTACACAGTAACAAATCCGGATATTTTATTACATTTCCCGGTCGCTCAAGACGGGGAGGCATTGTGTAATCTCTACAAAATTTGTCGTATTTGCCTAAGCAGAAGTTCCTGCTATGCTTAGCTGTGAAATTTTTTTCACAGTAAAAGCGGGTATGCATCGTTGCATACCCGCTTCCATTTGGCAAATGTTAGAGACTATTTCTTCAACAATTCGTCCAAACGCTCGAAGCTCTGAGCCCAACCTTCCGTTGCACCCATCGCCACGATCTTGTCCCGGCCGTCGTTCGTCTCAAACTCGGTAATGGTTGTCATCTTGGTCCTGCCACCAATCTCTTCAAGCAGCAAGGTAATTCTGCTATCCGGCGGCGGCCCGCCCGGCCCCCAAAAATCTCCTTCAATGACCTTGTCCATCCACACAAGCTTCTCAATCGGCACAATTTCCTCGAAGATGAACAAACACGGATACTCCCCTCCGTCCGGCCCAACCATTGTAATGGTAAACTTTCCGCCGCGACGCATGTCAACATTGCAGTCCTTGTTTGTGAACCCGTGTGGTCCCCACCATTCCAGCAAATGCTCTTTCCTGGTGAATGCGTCCCAGACCAGTTGCCGCGGCGCATCAAACATACGCGTGAAAACTATCTTCCTGTCGAGGATTTCTACCTTCATCTTATCTACTGCTGACATTTCTTTCTCCCGGTTCTTTATGTTTTTCTTCGCTCGACGTCCCGACCTGACTACAGCGTCGTGCATCAACACTCCACGGTCCTGCTGACGTCTAATCGGGCAATGGTGCCGTACTCACTACTTCTTCGACTTCTTCGCTTCGCGAGCCTTTAGGTTGGCTTCGTTTTCCCTCATTCTTGCTTTCACAAGCTTCTTAACCAGCGTAACCGGAAGCGGCTTGTCCGGCGTGAAATGAATGGTCGCTGTCGCGGTCGAATAGTTGGACAACTCCTTTGCGTGTGCCTCGAACACGTCCGTGCTCATAACCATGAAGCTGAGATGATTCTTGAACGCCGCAAATGCCACCAGGCCTCCGCAATAATGAAACATTGGAATCCGGTAACTGATTTTCAACTCAGCGTCCTTGGCTGCAGACCAAATCGTATCCCGCAGCTGCACGAGAGCCTCACGCTGTTCATTTGGAAGAGCCTTCAAGTATTTGTCAACTTCGCTGCTCATCATCACAAGCTCGCAAGCAGTTTGTCCAGCCTGTCAAAGCTGACTCCCATTCCGTCGTCCATGCCAGTCTGAATTGCGCTGTCCCGTGCGGCACGCGAAGGATAGGTTATCGTCATAGTCATTCTTGTCTGACCGTCTTCTTGCGTGAACACGACGTCGTTCACCGACTCAGGCCACGGTTCACCCCAGTTCTCGGTCGATACGATTCGCTCCGGTGACACGACTTCCTTGAATAGGCCGTGCAACCACATGTCTTCCCGCTCCGGCCGCCGCCACACATAGCGCCACTGACCGCCCGGCCGCAAATCCTGCTCGACGACTTCCATCGTCCAACCCTCCGGTCCGGTCATCCAGCATTGCAGGTGCTTTGCCTCCGTCCACGCCTTCCATACCAACTCACGCGGCGCCTCAAACATCCGTGTAAAACATACTTGATTCTCGGACGGCAGCGTCAATGACAATCTCGTGTCTGCCGACTGCCGGTTCATCACCGTTGCTTCCAATCGCTCCAGCGTTTGCACAGCCCCCTCAATCGCGCCGTAATTCTCCACTACAAAGTCCCGCTCCTGTGCCGTCGCGAAAATTGAACGCAGCGTTACATTCGTCTTGCCCGAGCGGTCTTCAAAAGTCACCACCGCCTCAAACAAGATGTGTGAATGTTCGCCTTCACCCGTATGCTTATAGTAGATGTAATTGGGCTTCTCGATATCTTCAAAGACAACCCGGTTCAGAAAGTCCGTTCCGTCCGGACCGTGCATCGTAAATCGCCACGTCCCGCCATTTCGAAAATCAAAGTCCCGAATTGTTGTGCGAAATCCGTTCGGTCCCCACCATTGTGTGATATGCTTTGGATCCGTCCATACTTGCCAGACCATTTCGCGCGGCGCGTTGATAAGTCGTGAGGTCACGACTTCCCGTTCAGCCGCTGATTGTGCAGTCGCTGTCTTCGTCATATCACACTCGCCCCCAGCTCTGCCAGCAGCTCGTCGAGCATATCGTAGCTCTCGGCCGCTCCATATTCCATTCCCGAGTTCACCATGCCGTCACGGTCCATCTTTGATGTAAACGTCATCACCGCGACAATCTTCGTTTGCCGTCCATGATCCTCAAATGTGACGTCGTCCTGCACGATGTGACCGGCCATCGGCTCATACTCGAAGGTGTAGCCCAGCGCGTCAATCGGCGACACCGCTGTGAACTCCCCGCGAAACGCATGCACCGTTCCTGTCGGATCAGTCTGCAGGAATCGGTATTTCCCCCCGACGCGAACTTCAAGCTTTTCGACTTTCGTCGTGGTGCTTCGAAGACCCCACCACTTCTCAAGCATCTCTGCTTTTGTGAACGCGTCCCACACCAATTGCCGCGGCGCGTCAAACATGCGTTCCATCCGTACCTCCGTGTCGGTTGGCATCGTGACGTGCAGTTTGTGTCGTGCCGTGCTGTGAGTCGTTGCTGACATCTTTTTCCCCTGTTCTGTTGGTTGTTTATCGAGACCCATTTGAATTATTGTTACTTACCGGCTCGCCGGCTATTCTGTGCCGGACGGTTTGGACTGCAAATGCCGAAGATAATCGTCCAAACGGTCAAAGCGCTCTTCCCACATCTTCCGGTATTGTTCAATCCAGTCCGAAGCTTCCTTCAGAGGTAGTGCTTCCAATTTCGCAGGACGCCATTGGGCATGCCGCGTTCGCGAAATCAGCCCCGCCTTCTCCAGCACTTTCAAGTGCTTAGTTATCGCCGGTGCAGTCATCCGAAAAGGCTTGGCCAGGTCACTTACAGAGGTTTCGCCGGAACTTAAACGAGCCAGAATTGCTCGCCGAGTTGGATCTGAAAGTGCTGAAAATGTTTGACTTAATCTATCTTGCATGGTCGTAATAAACAAATTAGTTAATTAACCTGTCGGTAAGATACAAAAACAAAACCCGTTTGTCAAGGGGGCAAATCCATTTCAGACATTTCCTACAAATTCTTCCGTCAGAGTCTTGATTTTTGAACCGGCCGTAAAGTATATTAGGAGTATTAGACCTTTTACTCTTATAATCTATTCTTTAATAACAAGGAAATCCTATGAACCGCGCCAACTCCATAGCTGCCTGCTGCCTCCTTTTTCTCTCCTTGAACCTGACCGCTTCAGGTCAAGTCAAGTGAGCCTCCCCGAATCTCCCGGTCGGGAGTTTTCTGGCTACACAAGCCTTCGAACCTGGTAATCTTCAGCTCGGTATCGCGTATGAATATGAACTCAGTAATCACGCGCATCGAGGACACGATGTAACGGCCAATCCCAAGGAGGAAATCACCAAGTTCTCCACAGTAAATCTCAGAGCGACTTATGCGCTCAGCGAACGGGTACGACTGCATGGCTTGCTGCCGCTGCGCAGCATTCTTGCCCCGAAAACCGATGTTGAATCCGGCGACCGTTACCTGCGCGAATTCTCGGGAGTTGGAGATGTACTTGCCTCGGCAACCTACCTCGTTCATTCTGCTCCTACTAAAGACCAAACCATCTTCGCAATAACTGCAGGACTCAGGCTCCCCACAGGTGACTCGAATCCCGACCACGATTGGGGCTATGGCAATTCGCGCGACCCCGTGCTGCAGCCGGGCTACGGGACAGTCGACCCGCTCCTCGGTCTGTCCTTCGGACGAAAACTCGGACGGTACGGCATCACCGCCACCGCAACCGCGAGACTTTCAGGCGGCACCAATGTACACGGCTATCGCTATGCGGACGAATATCAAGCGACAGCTGGCGCTTCACGCGCACTGGCTGATTGGGTTGATGCAGGGCTCAGTGGTGCGCTGTTGACTTCCGCGCATGACTTCGATAATGGAGCAATGGTCCAAAACACAGGCGGCTTATGGGGATACATCATCCCACAACTCACTCTGAAGTCGACGGGAGTCAGCTTTGAGCCAAGTGTCCAGATCCCCGTTTACTCCTTCGTCAATGGAGGACAATTGGTTTCCGATGCCATCTACTCGATTGGACTGACTTTTGATGTGAAACGTTCGGCCTCCGCTGTCCACACCAGCGCGGCAAACAACTCATTCTCGGCTGTCAGACCTCAGAACTTTCAGCGTGCGTCAAGCTGCGGCCACTGCGGTCTGTCCGGAGTCGTTCACCCCCAAAACATGACACTGATCGAAATCATGTCCGAAGTATGCGGAACCTGTCGCGACTTTGAACCCAAAATCGCGCAGTTCGCCGCCGCGCATCCTGAAATCGCAGTTAAGCAGGTGGACTATTTCAGTCTGACCCAACCTCAATTGACTGAACTCGGGATCGCTGAAACTCCGACTCTACTGCTCTACGCGCCGGATGGTTCCCTCATTGAACAAGTTACGGGCACAGACCTGAAATCCATTGAATCACATCTTCGGTAAAATAAGTAATGGCCGAACATGTTGATTCGGAGAGGGTGGGGATTCCCCGCCCTTTCCTTTTTCTCCCCGCCGATTTGAAGAGAGTGGTGCCCGCACTTTTTGCTTGAGGAGGCGCACACTGTCTTTTCTGTCAAAATCTTGCTACATTATGTCCGGGTGCCCTAAATTAATGAGTCTGCCCAACCAATGCAAACCGAATAATAAGAGGGAAAAACATGAAACTGAAACCTTGGATTCTCTGTTTGGCTGCACTCTTGGTTCTATCCTTTCTGACCTCGCCGGCACACGCGATGGTCCTCAAAAAGACCTGGATCCTGCAAGGTACGGCTGGATTCTCAACCTCGAGCGGCGATCTCTATGGCGATGAGACTCGAACGACGTTCTCGCTTTCACCAACTGTCCACTACACAATCATGGACAAATTCGGCATCGGAGGTACCCTGGATTACACAAATACCAGTCACGGTGATGCCAGCAGCAGTGGGCTGGCAATTGGACCGTCCGTCCGCTACTACTTCGGAAAAGAGGTAGATAAGAGAGTCGGTACTATCAACCCCTACTTGGGTGGCGGTATTTTCCTGCAATCCAACTCCTATGACGACGGCAACCCGAATACAAATGAAGAAGACCAGAGCGGCTCCACCATTCAACTGCTTGGCGGTGTCGCCTTCTTCCTGAGCAACACTGTGGCAATCACGCCCGAACTGTCCATCAATCTGGAAAGCTTGGAGGACGAATCCGGAACAACCATCATGCTTGGTATCGGTATCACCGGATTTCTGCACCAATAGTAGAGTCGCGAACCGCAGCACGTAAGGCAGCCAAATGGCTGCCTTTCTTGCACTTCACTAGTACGCCTGACCTCATTCCGGCCGCACGCGTATCCTTTTCAAATCTCGTGCGTCTAATAGGGTGAACGGTTAAACTGCAGTCAGCCTAAAGGGTAGCCTTTCTGAATAAATCTCAGGTCGCGGATTACTGTAAACAGTATCACGGCACAATCTTTCGCTACATCGCCTACCGGGTAACAAATCGGTCGGACGCTGAAGACCTCACGTCCGAGGTGTTCCTGCGTACCTTGAATTCTCGGGAAGAGTCTCCGAATTCACCCTTGTCGTGGCTCTATTCAATCGCGGAAAACCTGATCATTGATTACTACCGCCGCCGCGCCGTCAGACAGCAGGCCTTTCAAGAGCAATCGGATGATGAAACGCCGGATGCCCCCGCGCCATCCAGCGATCTGACGCAGGCCATTGATCTGGCCGACGCTCTGAAAACTCTTTCCGGAGAACACTACCAGGTGGTATTGATGCGATTCATCGAAGGCTATTCACTGCGGGAAGTTGCCGATACGCTTGGCAAGACAGAAGGTGCCGTCAAGGCACTGCAGTTCCGCGCGCTGTCCAAATTGCGCGGCATTCTTAAAGAGGACGTACATGCACAATAATGATAATATTCAGGCCGACTCGCTTGAGCGGCTCCTGCAAAACGATGCGGACTCCTCCGCCGCTGCAGACGTGCGTGAACTTGCGGCAATTGCAGATAGTCTGAAAAGTTTGCACCGCCCTGAACCCTCCGCGAATGCACTACGCGAGTGCCTCGACAAAATCATTCAGTCGAAACCGGCTCCTGTCATTCAATGGAGCATGCGCAAGCAGATGTTCGCATGGGCGGCCTCCATTTTAATCATGCTGAGCGTTGCCGCCGGTGGAGTTCTTGCCTCGCGTCACAGCCAGCCCGGTCAACTCATGTATCCGGTCAAACGGATGTATGAGGATGTGCGGTACTTCCTGACCATTTCGCCAAGCGGCAAAGCTCAATGGTGTGTCTGCATCTCGGAACGAAGGCTCAATGAGTTCGTCGCCTCCACCAAGGACGGCACCGTTCGTCCTGCAATTCTAAGTTCGATGCTTGCCACTAACCGCCGTGCCATCAGTCTCAGCGAGAAGATGCCCGCAGAGGAACGGGAAGTGCTCCTCGCGGAACTTGCTTCGCTCTGCAGTCTGCAGGGCGCCGCTCTGAACGACTTGAATCAATGCTGCATTCTGCCTGATGATACTGCGCTCGTTTCCGCTGCGATTGCCGAATGTATGTCCTGCTGTAACTGCGTTTGTATTCCGACAGAACAATAAACCAATCCATTCATCTATTAGGAGAACCTATGAAAAACATCTCATTCAAACTCCCTGTTCTGTTTGTCGTCCTCGTGTTCAGCGCGTTAAGCTTCGCCGGTGACTGCAATATGTCGTCTGCCGCGTGCGATCCGTCCAATTGCCCGCCGGGGTGCTGCACTCCCGCCGAGTGCGCCGCCATGTGTGGTGAGTCCTGCAGTTGGGATCAGTCCCAGTGGAAGCACCTTCGCTACGATGCAAACGGGCATCTCTCCAAGCAGCTCTCGTCCCGTCAGGCTCACAGTATTGCCAAGCAATACCTTGCCAAGAACAACCTCGAAGGTCGGGTGAAAATCGTCGAGAGTGACGATGTCACATACACCTTAATCGTCAAGAGTGCGGCAAACGACTCCGCCAGGAAACTGCAAGTCAACCGCAAGAATGGCTGGGTTCGTCAACTGAACGCGTGATTCCGGATTCGATTCTCACAAAAGCCCGGCCGTTGGTCGGGCTTTTGAATTTCTGGGGATGAAGACCTGCCAGTAT
This sequence comes from bacterium, assembly GCA_013360195.1. Lineage (NCBI taxonomy): Bacteria > bacterium. Next base: position 14,389 of record JABWCQ010000019.1, on the reverse strand, counting down.
GCCTCCAACAAAATAACTGCAATAAAAAATATGGTTCAAAACATCATATTCTTATATACTGAGAATTCATCATATATCAATTCCATGCTAAATTACCTTTCTGTACGAATACTCTTGACACTGCTGCGAAATGTGTTACTTTTCATGTACCATTTGTCACGATGGCGTCGAATTGCTTTCCAAGCAAACTGATTCGCATCGACTACGCCGGCGACAAACGCATTGCGCTGAAACACGATTCGTTCCGTTACCCGATCCGCTTGTTTCGTTCCTAAGCTAAGGAGCTGCGATGCCCCCGCAAGTTTCCCGCCTCATCATGATCTTTGCCGTAATCGGTCTTGCCTTCATCGCCACGCGATGGTGGGCCAGACCGGACACCTTCGGTCAGTACGGCCACTATCGCGGAAGCGCCCTGTCCGCCGCAGTGGACAAAGAACCTCACTACATCAACAAGTCGGTGTGCGTCGAGTGTCATGATGAAGAAGCCGCGCTGCATGTCGCCGGACCGCATAAGAAAGTCTCGTGCCAAATCTGTCACGGCGCGGGAGCCGTACATGCCGAGGATCCCCAAGCCTCCAACATCCGTAAGCCCGAAGTTACCTCAACTTGTCAACGCTGTCATGAAAAACGCGCCGCTCGACCGGCGCGTTTTCCGCAAATAGAGACTGCGGAGCACGCAGACAACGAGCCTTGCAACTCTTGCCATGTCGTGCACAACCCGTCTGAAACCAAGTGAGGCTGTGATGGAGAATAAGACGTGCATGCTCAGTCAGGCGAATAATCCAATTCCTGAACTTGGTGTCAGCCCCGCTGAAATGGCTGATGCGTCGCGGCGTGATTTCTTGAAAACGCTCGGCACCGCCTGCGTTGCGATTGCTCTTGCGCCGCTCGCTGAAAAACTTGCTCTTGCGGACGAAGTTGCGTCGGACAAACAAATTCCCGCCGATTACGACTGGAGTAAGCATAAGTGGGGAATGGCCATTGACGTCGAGAAGTGCATCGGCTGTGGTCATTGCGTGGTCGCCTGTAAAGAAGAAAACGGCGTACCCAAAGAGCCGTTCTATTTCCGCACATGGGTCGAGCGGTATCAGCAGTATGGCGAGGAGACGGTTGTCGATTCGCCGAACGGCGGATACGAAGGATTTTCACTCGAAAACCAGCGCGAGGAAAAGCCCGACAAATCGTTCTTTGTCCCGAAACTCTGCAATGCGTGCGAGCACTCGCCGTGCGTGCAAGTTTGTCCCGTCGGCGCGACGTTTGAAACTCCAGATGGCGCAGTGCTTGTCGATGCCGAATACTGTATCGGCTGCCGATACTGCATTCAGGCCTGTCCGTACGGCACACGCTTCTTGAATCCGATTACAGGCGTCGCCGACAAATGCACCTTGTGTTATCATCGTATCCATGACGGCCGGCAGCCGGCCTGCGTCGAGAATTGTCCCACTCAGGCGAGACTCTTCGGCGACTTGAAAGACAAACAGGGGCCTCTCAACCAATTCCTGCGCGAACACAAAATACATGTATTGAAGCCTCACCTTAACACCTATCCGAAGGTGTTCTACCACGGCATCGATAAGGAGGTGCGCTGATGCCCGACTACAGTCACCTCTATGAGGCCTTGAAAAATGTCGTTGGGTATATTTATCCCAATGATGTCGAGGCGCATTGGAGCATCCTCATCGTTCTCTATCCCTATCTGACAGGACTCGTCGCGGGCGCGTTCATTCTTGCCTCTCTCGAACGGGTGTTTAACGTGCGCGAAGTGCGGCCAACCTATCGTTTGGCCTTGCTAACCGCGTTGGCCTTCATGCTCATTGCCCCGCTGCCGTTGCTGTCGCACCTCTCCAAACCGTGGCGGTTTTGGGAGATCCTCGTGACCCCGCATCTCACCTCTGCCATGGCCATGTTCGGCTTCGTTTACATGTGGTACCTGATGGTCGTGCTTCTCCTCGAAATCTGGTTCGACTATCGCCGTGATTTCGTCGTCTGGTCGCAGCAGAGCACGGGCTTCAAGAAGTTCCTTTACAAAACTCTCACTCTGGGTGTGACGGATATCTCCGAAAAAGCTATTCGCTTCGACGAGGCTGCGGTAAAAACCATTACCATAATCGGTATCCCTTCCGCGTTTCTTCTGCACGGCTACGTCGGCTTCATCTTCGGATCGGTGAAGGCCAATCCGTGGTGGTCGAGTGTACTGATGCCCGTCATTTTCCTGTTTTCCGCGATTGTTTCGGGAATTGCACTGGTGATGCTGATCTATCTGCTCTCCAACAAGATCCGGCGCGTAGGGCAGAACATGGAATGCCTGGACACGCTGGGACGGTATCTGCTGTATGTGTTTATCATCGATTTCGCTCTCGAAGGGCTGGACGTGATACAGCGTACCTACACTTCCGAGGAATCCTTCGACATTCTCTACGCGCTCGTACATGGACACCTGTTTGAGACGCATATCCTCTTCCAGTTGATTCTGGGCACGCTGATTCCCATCACGATGCTTGGACTTATCCAGCTTCGCAATATTGAGCCGCAAACAAGAGTCTGGATGTATTGGCTCTCCTCTGTGCTGACACTTGCCGGGATATTTTTCATGCGCTGGAACGTGGTGATCGGCGGGCAGCTCTTCAGCAAGAGTCTGCGCGGGTTCACAACCTACAAGGTTGGTCTTGTTGGCTGGGAAGGAGGTCTCATGGCGCTTGGTCAGGCCATACTTCCAGTCCTCATTCTTGCTCTCTTAATCAAGCTTCTGCCACCGTGGCAGGAGCATCCGCAATCCGACCGCGCTCACTGAGCAGCTTTTCGACGCCTGCGCGGAGTGTCCTTGAACTCGTAAAGGAGGTTCGCATGGAACAGCCGGTTTTCTCGTGGCGTAGCTTTGACCGCATGTCGCAAGTCCTGCAATCCGTTGGATACGTCGTTGTTGTGTTTGGCACCATCACCGGACTCATTGTCACCGCGATGACAGATTCGTACATCCGGCTTGCCGGTGTCATGTTAATTGTCCTGAGCGTGCTCATCGGACTCTATCACGTGAGCTTCTCTATGGTCATGACCGCAATGCACAAGCTGATGAGCAGGCTTGACGCCGGACGGGAAGAAGAGGAGTAATCGGTAAGTCGTTACCTGAAGTCTAGGCCGGCGACTCCAGAAACAAGAAGACGGCGGCCCTGATTTCGTTACGGAACTCCATTCGTGGCTCACATGAGCGGGGGGAAGTCAAGGCTTTGCTCGCGGCAATGTCTTGTTAAAGGGAATACTGTTTCCTCGTCGTCAGGCAATCTCTTGTCAAGGACGATCTCGATGCCTTTTTCTAAACTATATGTAAATTAACAGCCCGGTGTTCGTCGGGCTGTTTCTTTTTCACAGTTTCTCTATCTTGCCTCCAAATTGGAAGAAAATCCATTAATTATCTATTTTATATAGCTTTCATAAATTCAATATTCAGAAAATAGTTATTGACCATGCGTTCAATTATTGTTATCTTAAGGCTGTGTTTTAGTAAACCTCTGCACTTTTCTGCTCGCACTCTGCCAGCTGTCCCGAGATCCAGAAACCCGTCCAAGTTGCCAGTTGACTTTAGTCCTCAAAATTCATATACTTGGGTTCACTTGCGACTTTTTGGAAGTCCTTAATTTTTAAGAAGTCAGCACTTGCGCCCGTAGCTCAACTGGATAGAGCGTCTGGCTACGGACCAGAAGGTTTGGGGTTCGAATCCCTACGGGCGTACAGACAACCGAAAATCGAGGTTGATCCGGTGAAGCAGAATCTGGTGGAAATTGTCGCACAATGAGCTTCAACAGCTTCCTCGAATCCTTCGGAAAACCTGACCACGACCGCTGGATGGGCGCGGCTCTGGCAGAAGCGGAACTCGCAGCTGAGAAAGACGAAGTTCCTATCGGCTGTGTCATCGTGCACAACGGGCTGGTGATCGGGCGGGGTCACAACCTCACGGAAAGTCTCCAGGACCCGACCGCGCACGCGGAAATCATTGCGATAACGGCGGCGGCTGAAGCACTCGGCAGCCGCCGTTTGTTAGATTGTACCCTCTACGTCACCCTCGAACCTTGCGCCATGTGCGCCGGTGCGATTGTGCTCGCTCGCGTTCCTTATGTTGTCTATGGCGCCGCCGACCCTAAAGCCGGTGCCTGCGACTCACTTTACACTTTGCTCTCCGATCCGCGCTTGAACCACCGCTCGCATCTCGTGCGAAAAGTGCGCGAAGCCGAATGCTCGGAAGCGCTCTCACGTTTCTTCGCCAAAAAGCGGGACGAAAAAAAACTTGGCCAATCCGACTCCTAATTCTCTTGAGCAACTTCGCACTCGCTTGATGCAGCGCGCAGAAAGCAGCATTCCCGTTTGGCCGGTCTCCATCAGACCGTGCGCTGAACGAAATGCCATGGCTTTGCTTTTGGGAACGCTTCTTGGCAAACTTCCCGCCGATGACGTTGCGCCGCTCGTGCGGCCGATTCTCAACGAGCAGGAAGAAAACGGGAGTTGGAGCAATGATTTATCTCGGACACTCGAAATCGTCCAGGCACTGTCGCAATCACAACGACCTGAAGCGCGCCCTCATCTGAATAAGGCTGTGACTTGGCTTGAAGAGCATCCGAAGCGCAAGCAGCTGCGCGCCGAAACGCTGTTGCTCTTGGGGCACACGACCGGACTTGGTGCACCGATACGCTTCAAGAATCTGCTCAAGCCCGCGCTCCGAGTTGCGGTCGAATGGAGCTTCCGCAACCACAACACGTCCCGCAAGCTCGCCGCGCATCTGCTCATGAACGACGCAGGACGTGACAACACTCGAATGTCAGAGCTCATCCGCAGACAACTCAGTGACGGCAGCTGGGAAGGCAATGTGCGCACGACTGCGTTGGCCATGGCCGCGCTCCGGCAGGCCGGATTGCCCGGTTCGGATTCGCTCTTTGAACGCGGCTTTCGCTTCATGCGCGTGCTGCAGCAGTGGGACGGGAAGGATTTAATTCAATCGCCTTGCGATATGACCGTGGCATTGCATGCCGCGACCGTGCGCGCATTGCTCTTGGCGGGTGCCGAAAACAACGACGTCGCACCGTCAGTTATGCTGCTTCTGCATCAACAAGACCCGTCGGGCGGCTGGGCCATAGGCAGCGGCCAGGATGTGGATGTCTTAACCACCGCCGCTGTGCTGGATGCGCTCTCGCTGTTCGGAGACGTTCCGCTCGAAACACATTGGGCCAGACGCCGTGCTGCGGCATTTCTGGCAGCGGCACAGAACCCGGACGGCAGCTACTCTGTGATTCCTGAATACAGATGGTATCGCATGCGCGGCCTGCGTGAAGCGAGTGCCGATGCAACAAGCGCGGCCTTGTTCGCGCTTTGCGAATGCGGTGAACAGAGCTCTATTGGAGTGATGAACAAAGCGGCTGCCTTCGTCAAGAGACAGCAGTTGAAGAACGGCGCCTTCCCCGCGTCAACCATGAAGTCGCAATTGGCCAGTACCGTGCTGGCTGCCGAAGCCCTCGATGCTTTTGGCGGCGCTCGTGCGCAGGTTGAACGGGCGCTCGATTGGATTATCACTCAACAGCATGTGCTCGGCGGTTTCGGCGATGAGCTCGGCCTGACGTCGTGGCATACGGCCATGGCGATTCGCGGCTTGAGTCTGCGCCCGGCAAAGTATGCCGAACAGCTTGCCACCGCGCGCACTCATCTGACAATGCGGCAGGACGATGATACGAAGTGGTGGCACGATTCCGCACTAAACGTGTACGCGACCGGTGTCGACAAACGCGTCAGCGTCACCGAAATTTCTACACTCGCCGCACTGGAAGCGCTCACCGTGTCGAGCAGATTGCGCGCATTGCGTACGCGCAAGCAGCGCGCGACACCGACTCCGAAAGGTTAGATTCGTGACGCTCTTTGAAGAGTTTCAATGGCGCGGACTGGTCTTCGATGCGACTGCGGAAACCGCTGAAGCCGTTAAGCAGCCGCTGGTGGTCTATTCGGGCTTTGACCCGACTGCGAAATCGCTGCACGTTGGCAGTCTCGTTCCGCTGCTGCAATTGCGCCGTTGCCAGCTATTCGGTCATACCCCCATTGTGCTGATGGGCGGCGGAACCGGTATGATTGGAGATCCGTCGGGAAAATCTGCTGAACGGAATTTGCAGACGGTGGATCAGATTGCCGAGAATGTCGCAGGAATGGCGAGACAACTGCGGCAGTTTCTCGAATTTGACGGAGTGGCGAATCGCGCGATTTTCGTTGACAATGCCGAATGGCTCAACACCGTCACGATGGTGGAGTTTCTGCGGGAAATCGGCAAGAATTTTTCCGTCAATGTGATGATGCAAAAGGAGTCCGTGCGCAGACGGCTTGAGAGTGAGACAGGTATCTCCTACACGGAATTCACGTACAGCTTGATGCAGGCGTACGACTATCTTGAACTGTTTGACCGTTACAACTGCACGCTGCAAATCGGCGGCAGTGACCAGTGGGGAAATATTACGGCGGGGGCGGATTTGATTCGCCGCAAACGGCAGGGGAAGGCGCACGCGATGGTGTTTCCGCTGCTGACAACTTCCACCGGACAGAAATTCGGGAAAACCGAGGCGGGAACAGTTTGGCTGGATGCCGATATGACGTCGCCGTACCAGTTTTATCAATACTGGTATAACACCGACGACCGCGACGTAGACCGCTATTTGAAGACGTTTACGTTCCTGACGCGCGAGCGGATTGAGGAACTTGCGCAGGTGACGGCGAGTTCACCGGAGAAGAGAATTGCGCAGACGGAGCTGGCGAGAGAAGTGACGAAGCTCGTGCATGGGGAGGGCGGAGTGCAAGCGGCGGAACGCGCGGCGAGAGTTTTGTTTGGCGGAGCGTTGGATGGTTTGTCTGCCAAAGACGTCGCGGGAATATTTGCCGACGTACCCTCGCACTCGATTGCAAAGGGTGAAATTCAAAGCGGCAAAAATGTTGTTGATTTGATCGTCGAAACTGGCTTATTCAAATCTAAAGGCGAAGCGCGGCGGATGATTGAATCGGCGGATAACGGATGCGGCGAGCACTGTGAATCCGAATTTGCTGATTGACGGGGAATTGCTGGTATTGCGCAAGGGGAAGAAGGAATATTTGGTGGTGAGGATTTTCTGAAGGGGCGAGTTGTAGCGTTCAGGTCTGAAAACAAGAACGAGGAAACACGTTTTGACAGCTGAAATTGCAATCCTAAACAAACGTGGCGTAGTGCTTGCGGCGGACAGCGCTGCAACTTTTTCAACCACAGGTGCAACAAAGATAAAGCCAACAGCTGAAAAGATTTTTGCGCTTTCGGCCACAAGACCAATAGGTGTAATGATCTTTGGATCAGCAGAGTTTATTGGTTTTCCATGGGATCTCTTAATAAAATCGTATCGCGATGAAGACCTTAAACAACGCACTTTTGGAACACTCGAAGAATACTCAAGTGATTTTCAGCGATACCTTGCGTCAAGAACTGATTTGTTTTCCAATGATGTACAGCAAAACTACATAATGACGGTTTTCTATAATTGTTTTGTGTCATTGATAAAAACTTTGGTCGAACCCGGCATAAAAAGGACAATAAGAAACAAAGGACGCGCCACACCAAGAGATGTTAGGGCAGTTTTGTCGGCGGCAATTGAGCGCTCAAAGCTGGATTTTGGCAAGAAAAGCTACCGCGCTGGTTACAATAAGCGCATTGAGCGGCAACTTGAAGCTTCGCTTTCTGCCGAAATTGATAAGACAATTTCTGCCGCCTTTGCAAAATTGCCGTTGTCACAAGTTGACCAAAAGAACCTTCGCAAAATTGCTACGATGGCTGTGACTCGTGAATCACTTTTCCCAGAAAATTACTCTGGGATTGTGTTTGCAGGGTATGGTGAAGCTGAGTATTTTCCGCATCTTGTTTATCAAAGGTTCTTTGGTATATTTCAAAATGGTTTGAGAATTCAAGAGATTGCAAAAAGGGAAGTAACACTTGAAAGCGGCGCACTTGTTGTACCGTTTGCGCAAGGTGACATGATAAGCACAGTTATGGAAGGTGTTGACCCAGGGTATCAAAAGGCCATTGAAAACGATATTGGTTCTGTAATTGACATAATAGTTGGAGAAACTATTGCACATGTCGATGGTATCGCTGGCTTAGCGCCGAACCAGAAACAGTTAACAAATGACTTTGCCACTGATCTTGGTAAGAAGGCGAAGTCGGCCTTTTCTGGAAAACTGGAAGAGTATAGGCGCAAGAACTTTGTCTCTCCGATTGTGAGTATTGTTAAATCTCTCGATAAAGCAGATTTGGCTGAAATGGCACTGACATTGGTAAACTTGACTTCTTTTAAGAGGCGAGTTTCAACTGACGAAGAGACAGTCGGAGGACCTGTCGATGTTGCCATCATTTCCAAGAATGACGGCTTTGTATGGAAGGAACGCAAATTGTATTTTGATTCGTCGCTGAATCCACGTCATATGGCACGATACTAGGAGGTGAGGAATGGCAAGAAGTGTAAAAGCGATTTCGGTAACTTCAATTGAACAGTTTCGACAGTTCTATTTGGGGGAAAAGGACCATATAGGAACACCTCAAGAGTTACTTGTAGCATCAAGGCCTACTACAGGTGTTGTTGATGCCGTAAAGTCTGAGATAAGAAAACTGAAGCGAAAATCGCAGAATAAGAAGTAGCCCTGCCTGAGTGTTTGTTTTGCACTAAAGCGAAGAAGTAGCATTAAGTAAAAGACTTGAGTATGTTCGTCTCGATTGGAATACATAGACATCCTAAGCCTGAGAAGCCCGCCGCATGATTGAATCGGGCCGGATAACGGATGCGGCGAGCACTGTGAATCCGAATTTGCTGATTGACGGGGAATTGCTGGTATTGCGCAAGGGGAAGAAGGAATATTTGGTGGTGAGGGTTGGGTAAAGAAAGCCCCGCGTCACGGGACGCAGGGCTATCATATTCAGAGTCTGGCGAAATTATTTGGAACCGGCGTACGCTGTCATCCCGTGCCAATCGACCACAACGACAGGCTCATCTCCGACCACCCAAGCATCGTGGCCTGAAGGCAGCATGGAAACATCGCCGGGCTTCAAATCAAATTCAGTTCCGTCATCCATCTTGACATGCAGGACACCGGCGACGTGATATTGAAAGTGCGGTGCCTCACAGCTCGCGGTTCCCGAAGCTTCCTTTAGCGATGTTGACCACTTCCAGCCCGGCTGGAAGGTAGCGCGGCCGATCATGACCCCGCCGACATTGACCAGTTCCAGTTTCCCCAGCGGAAACTCGCGGACTTCATCGGGTTTGGCAAAGGTCTTGTGAATCGCAGCTGCCGTTGTTGCGGCTTCGCCCGTGGTCTGCGCGGCCGCGGTCAGCACACAAGCGCAGATGATTAATGCAAGGCACAGTGTCTTCATGGTTTCTCCCGTTCTTTAATTTGGCGGAACTTACAAACAAAGGCTGCGGTAACGAATGCGTGCGGTGCCCGCCTCCGAAATAAGTTAATGACAAGATTCGGTATTTGCAATAGCATGCGATAAATACCTATTGTGTCTCAAAAGTGCCTTGCGGTCGTGCCTTAAGCCCTTCCAACCGGAGTACGCAGCTTGTTTGTTTCCATTGGCATACATCGACATCCCAAGCCTGAGAAGCGTGACCTTCTGATTGACTCCATGCGCAGATTCGGCGCGGCAATGAAGACGTGCAAGGGTCTGCGGGATGTGTATCAACTTGAGGACAAGGACACAGGCGCGCTGATTGGATTGGCGATTTGGGAGACAAAAGAGGATTGGCTGGCGGCACGTCCCGTCATGCTTGAAGCGATAAAAGACGATCCGATTGAGGAGTGGGAAGAGAGCGAACCGGAAGGGTTTCGCTGTACGCCGGTTTGAGTTTGATGGTGAGGGAAAGTGGAGGGTATATGAGAATCGCAGTTTTGTCTTGTCTGCTTGCGCTGGCAGGACACACGTACGCATATGACATTGAGGAATTCACGCGTGATGCAAAGGCGCATCACGCGCGCCAGCTTGAAACTTTGGGAGGTTTGCGGCTGGACGTGACAGGCACCATTTCCCAGCCGGGTCACGAGAGCTATGACATTGAGGCCAAGTACTACACGCGCGGCAGACGCTGGCGCACGGACGCGACGCTTAGGCAAACCGGCAAGACGGAAGGGTTTCCGCTATCCGTGCTGTTTGACGGTCAAAAGGTCTGGGCACAGATTCTGGGGATGAAGCTCGAAGTTCCGCGCGGAGATGTTGACAATCGTGTACGCGGATACTTATATTGGGAAGAGCCTGCAGCAGGTTCGACCATTGCCGGAGAAGAGACCGTTAACGGTCGGGCATGCTGGGTGATTACCACTCCGCTGCGCGAAGAAGACGGTACCGCCGTAACGATGAAAAGCTGGTACGACAAGGAGCATTTCGTTCTGGTGCAGTCGGAGAGTACGCTCGACACGAAACCGGTTCGCATGGAGTTTGGCGACTTGCGCGGCATAGAGGGCTACATGATTCCGCACTCGATGCGCGCTGTGCAAAGCGACGTGCAGATTGTGAGCGGACAGATTACTTCCGCCGCGACGGGCAAGGACGTCAGCGATGCGATATTCGATTCGGCAAGTCTCGACGGCAAAGATTTTCCGGACATGGCCGAACTGATGCGCACGATGCAGATTTTCGGCCAAGTGTTTACGAAGGAAGTGTCGAAACTGCTCAAGGAGTAGATGGCGGAAGATAATGAGTGCAATGCCATTGCGGGTCAGGTAGCTCACAACGGCATTTTGAAAGTGTGGAGAGATGGCAGAGTGGTCGAATGCGGCGGCCTCGAAAGCCGTTGTACCGCTTGTCGGTACCGGGGGTTCGAATCCCTCTCTCTCCGCCGGGACAGCGGCGGGAGTTGTCGTGAACGATGATGACTTCCGCCGCGTCCGGTTTAATTGAAAGACAGTACCGCGGGGAAATTTGTGAGGCGGCGTGCGCAAAATCCTGAAAGTAACAGGTTTGTTCTTTCTCACCGCGGCCACGGCATTGTTCGCGCTCGCGTTTTTCAGCACTAGTATGTTCAGACAATTCGGTGCGACACCAGCGGGTGAACGACTGCAGAGGCTGCATACGTCACCGCTTTATAACGGGAAATCGCTGCAGAATCCAAGTTCGTTCGGGTCTGATGAGATGGGATCGTTTCTGACCATGCTCAAGGAAATGTTGCTGGGCAGGGAGCAGCGAACTCCATTGACTCCGGTGCAGACGGCTGAGTTTGACACACATGCGTTTGCGGAGCGAGATTCGAATGGCGTGCGGATCGTGTGGATCGGGCATTCGACGGTTCTAATCGAAATGGACGGTTTTCGCATCTTAACCGATCCGGTGTTCAGCAAACGCTGTTCGCCGACAAGTCTGATGGGGCCTGTGAGATTTCACGAGGTGAATATACCCGACGACCTTCTGCGAACGCTTGACGTCGTGCTGATTTCCCATGACCACTTCGATCATCTGGATATGCCGACGATTGAAAAACTGGCAGAACTGGATGTGCCATTTGTGGTACCGCTGGGAGTAGGCGCGCATTTGGAATCATGGGGAGTTCCGACAACCAGAATCCGCGAGCACGTGTGGTGGGAAACGGCGAGCTTTGCAGAGGGAGCGCTTGAATTTGTCTGCACACCTGCACGGCATTTTTCGGGACGCGGGTTTACGCGCAATCAGACGTTGTGGGCGTCCTGGGTGATTCGCACAAATGCGCGCTCCATTTATTTCAGCGGTGACAGCGGCTACTTCGAGGGTTTCAAGGAGATCGGCGAGAAATTCGGGCCGTTCGAATTGACGATGATTGAGATGGCCGCATATCATGAAGAGCTGTGGCCGAGTGTGCACATGTGGCCGGAACAAGCGGTGCAAGCGCATATGGACTTGCGCGGCGAGATGATGCTGCCGATTCATTGGGGCACCTTCAATTTGGCTTTTCATGCGTGGGACGAGCCGGCGGAGCGACTGTTGAAAGCCGCAGCGGCGGCGGATGTACGTGTGGCAACACCCCGTCCGGGGCAACTGATGTACGTGGAATACGGTCCGATCACGGAGCCGTGGTGGCGAGAGGCCAAGTAAGTACGGAGTGACTGCCGCAAGGTTTGTCGAAGGTTATTGAGGGAATATTCAATGTCAGCGGATTCACGGGCAAACATAAACACAAACATGACTGCAGCGGATTTACTTGCTCAACTTGAGTTCAGTCACTTTTGTATCGTCACGAACCTTGAAGGTGTGACGGAATCGATGGCGCTTACGGAACCGCAACCCGGCGGCAATCCTGTTAATCGTGTCCTCGGTCACATCGTGGTTGTTCGCAGAAGCCTGTTCAAAATGTTCGGACTGCCCATGCCGCTGAACATCGAGTGGGCAAAGTTCTACAATGCATCGTGGGATGAAGTGGATAAGACAAAAGTCCTGTCGCTTGCAGAGCTGAAGCGGGAGGAGCTTGAGACATATGAGCAATTGAAGTCTGCAATTCAAGGCTTTTCTGGGAATTGGGACGAGCGATATCCTGAAAGCACCACTGATCGTCCGCAGACATTCGGGCAGCGTGCGCAGTTCTTTATGATGCACGAGGCTTACCATGCCGGACAGCTGGGGAGTTTGAGAAGAGTCTTAGGGTTGCCGGGAAAAATATAGTTCGTACAATTCTCGAAAGGGGAGAAGCATGGGACGACCGATTCATTTCGAACTGCAGAGCAAGGATTGTGAGAAGGCACAGAAATTCTACGGTGATTTGTTCGGCTGGAAGTTTCAGCAGTTCGGCGGACACGAGTACTGGTTGGCTATGACCGGTGAGGGACCGGGGATTGACGGAGGATTGATGCCGTCCAACGGTTTGCAGAATTGGGTGTGCACGATGGATGTTGAGAATCTCGACAGCCATATGCAAAAAGTCGAGCATGCAGGAGGGACTATCGTTGTGCCGAAGATGCCGATTCCGGGCATGGGTTGGGTTGCCTACGGAAAGGATTTGGACGGCAATATTTTCGGGATGTTCCAAGGCGATTCTAACGCGGCCTGAGGCTTACCGATGAGCACTACAACCGTCAAGCTGAAGGATGGCGACAAGGGTATTGCAGGATACTTGAAAAGCCTGAACAAGACTCAAAGGGAAATCGCAGAGTCGCTGCACGCGCTGATTATGAAGACTCTGCCGAAAGCTGAAGTGCGTGTCAAGTGGGGATATCCTTGGTATGAACTCAATGGCGGGAATGTCGCATACCTTGCGGGTGTGGCCAACCGTGTGAACTTCGGATTTCCGAATGGAGCCGAGCTTGCGAGTGATTTGCTGGAAGGCACAGGCAAGGGAATGCGGCATATCAAGGTATCCTCTGTTGAGGAGATTCAGTCTCGCAGCTTCGCTGCATTGCTGAAGGAAGCTGCGAAGCTGACCGAGAGTAAGGCAAAGAAATCCGCGACACCGGCAACAAAGACGAGCGCAGCGGCAAAGCCGGCAAAGAAGGCGGAGGCAGCTCCGGCAGATTCATTCACGTTTGACAGCGTCATGGCTGAACTGAAGAAACGCGGCACGGCGCAAAATGTCAAGATTTATAAACGGCATGGTGCGACCGAACCTCTCTTCGGTGTGAGCTTCGCGGATTTGAAGGAACTTAAGAAGAAGATCAAGACAAATCACGCATTGGCTCAAAAGTTGTGGGCATCAAAGAACGCAGATGCGCGGAATCTGGCGATGATGATCGCAGACCCGGATCAATTCACATCAAGTGAAATCGATCTCTGGGTGAAGGACTTGGGCAACTATGGTGTTTGTATGATGATCGGCGATCTAATCGGGAAAACGAAATTCGCTCACACAAAGGCTGAGACATGGATCAAGTCGAAGGATGAGTGGATCAGCCAAACAGGCTGGACGATAGTGGGCGGATTAGCACTGAATCCCGATTCAGGATTACCGGACTCATATTTCGAGGATCGGCTTAAGATCATCGAAAAGGAGATTCATGGCGTGAAGAATTACACGCGTTATGCCATGAACAACGCACTGATCAGCATAGGTGCCCGCAGCGAAAAACTGCGCAAACTCGCGATAGCGGCGGCGGAGAGAATCGGTAGAGTCCATGTCGATCACGGCGAAACCGGCTGCAAGACACCTGAGGCAATTCCTTATATCGAAAAGATGTGGGCGCGCAAGAAGAAATAGAGAACAGAAGTCCGCGCGCAATTTTAGGAGCAATCGAAAACTGAAGCGCGGCAATGTTGCCCACTTATCAAGTGGGGAGAGGTGGCCGAGTGGTTGAAGGCACACGCTTGGAAGGCGTGCATACGGGAAACCGTATCGGGGGTTCGAATCCCCCTCTCTCCGCCATTGACTTAGCCCTTGACATGAGAATGTCAGGGGCTTTGTCT
>JABWCQ010000018.1 GCA_013360195.1 bacterium | reverse complement strand
ATGGTTCGCCCCGCTTGAGTTACAAAAGCTAACGACGGTTATTTCAGCAGCATCAGCTTGTGTGTGCTGTGGAAGTTACCGGCTTGGACGCGGGCGAAATACATTCCGGAAGGCAGTTCGCTGCCGCCGAATTGCACGGTGTGATAACCGGCCTGCATACGGCCGAGGTTCATCTCGCGCACGAGCTGACCCGTAAGGTTGAAGACCAGAATGCGGGTTTCAGCAGCCTGCGGAATCGCCATACGGAAATTCGTCTGCGGGTTGAACGGATTCGGGAACACCTTCACGTTGTATTCGGTCGGGATTTCAGCGTGCTCACCCACCGGCAGCGGACCGCGAATGGAACCACCGGAGTCACCGATGTTCCAACGGCCGTTACCGTCGCAGGTCGGATGAGAGAGCACGAAGCCCGTCACCGGAGCATCCTGCGCGCCGACTGCGGTTGTAGACGAGAAGATAATCGAGTCGTCATCCACTTCAACGGTCCAGCCCGTGGGAGCGGTTGCCGTCGTGCCTTCGCAGAAGTCGCGAATCACAACGGTATTCAAACAGCCGCTCGTTACATCCATCGTGTAAGTCCAGTTCGGCGGACCGGCTGTCACAAGCGTAAACGTCGCCGTACCCGTTCCCGGTGCGCGGCGTGTGCCCTGGTTTCCGTTCGCATTCGCACCCGTTCCGCACTCGTTCAACGCGACAACGGTGTACGAATATGCTTGTCCGGCAACTGCGGTCAAATCGTCATACGTATTCACATCACCGGCAACGGTAGCAAGTGTTCCGCCCGGCGTACGGCGAACTTCATACTGATCAGCAGCGGCGAGGTCCGTCCACGTCACACGCACGCGATCACAAAGTGTGTCGGATGCAGCGATACCGGTGACTTGTCCCGGCGCGCCTTGACGAATACCTTGTTCCGGTGTCGTCGGGAAGAGAGTACCAGTGCCGCAATCATTCAACGGCCGAATCTGATATCCACCCACCAATCCCACCGGCGGCGCATGGCAGAACGAATAGTTCGGTCCGCCGGTTGCTGTAACAACGCCGATAACCGTCGTGTTGCGCAGAATCTGGAAGCTGTCTGCATCGGTGCAGGTTGCGCTCCAAGTTACGCACACTTCATCGCAGTCATCATCAGATGCGACGACATTGGTCACCTGACACGTTGGTGCAGCGCCGGAAGCGCCGTTATCCGAAACCCCCGTGCCTTCGCCGCACGATGCCGACCACGGACGAACCTGATAGGGCTGCACTCCGGCAAGCGGCGCGTTGTCGAAGAATTGACGAAGTTGACCGGCATTACCGCGATTGGCCGAGCCGATATGCACCGGCGGCGTTCCACGGTAAATTCTGAAAGAGTCCAAACCAAGCACAGTGTTCACCGACCAGTTCACTTCCACACGACCGCACTGATCATCCGATGCCGTGACGTTCTGCGGTGTCGGAGCGCCGACCGTCTTGCGACCGGTTACTTCAACTGCCGTTGAAAATGCGGTATCGGCATCCTGACCTGTTCCGCAAATGCGATAGGCGCGCACACGATACACATGATCCTGTCCGCCCACGCTCTGGGTGTCCACGAAACGCGAGTTTGCCGGGCCCGGAATGTAATGATAAGGCAATTCACCGTCAATAAGCACACGGTAGCCGGCGATGTTATTCAGGTCGTGCTCCCAATCAACGACGATTGAGTCACAAAATGACTGCGAAGCAGTGATATTGGTAACCGCGCTGGGAGTCGGGCAGCCCGCGCACTGTCCGACATGGCAGGTGAACGGAATTTCACCGTCACCCGTGCCGAAGTAGTACTCGTTCAATCCGCTCTCTACGCGGAACGTGTCGCTCTGCCAATAAATTCCTTGAGCGTCCAAGCACAAGCGCAGCCAGTAAACCGGATGTCCGTTAACGCCCGGTGTCGGAATACCCGTAGCCATCGTAAATGCCGGGTCTGTGTAAAATCCGCCCGGAACTTCGAGGACCTCAGTTCCATTCAGCTGAAATTGATTAAAGTTCACCTGCAAGAAACCCGGGCCTTCCTGCGGCTGACGGTCATCTGCCGTGGCGCCGTTGGCAAGCGAATCCCAGAAAATCTGGACGGTAACGCCGTCAGGTACGGGGTCGCCGCTCCCACATGCAAGCGTCAAAGGCTGTGTAGCGTTGATGAGAATGGCATTGAACTGAGCGTGCACAGCCGATGCCCCCAACATCAAACAAATCAATAACAAAGCAAATCTAAAGCGCATCACGAACTCCTGTGTTGTCGAGTCATGTTATGAGGATAATGCGATAATTTAGAACATATCACTTGAAAAGTCAACTCAAAGCTACTCAATTTCCTGAAGTTAGCCATGGAATGAGCCTCCGCAGACACCCCTAAAACATAGGGAGTTAGCACTTTCACAGCAACCAATGTGGCAGAATGGAAACTTCAGGCACCTTAAAACGAGGCCGTCTTCTCCGTCGCATAGCCTCTAACCAGCAGATAGGCCGCCAGCACGGATTCAAGTGTGCCTGCGAAAAGCAGCACCAGCCCGTAGGAAAGTGTGGACGAAAACCAGTGAGACAGCAGTGAAAAAAGTGCGCCCGACACCAATGGACCGGTCAGAAATCCCAGCGCACCAGCCGACGTAAAACCGCCCATGGACGTTCCAACGTGCCCATCCGGAGCATGGTCAGCCGAGAGCTGCAAAGTAGGGATGAACATGACTGCCGATGCTGCACCGAGCACAAACATCCACACCATCAGCGTCGGCGGACTGACGAAGCCCGAGGTTGCGAAGAAAATCCCGTACACCAATGAGCCCCATAACAGCATTTGCGTCTGCGACATCTTCTTGGAGAGTTTGACGACAAACGGACAGAGCAGCCCCATCGTCAGCATGAATGCTGCAATGTGACCGCCAATTTGACCCGGCGAAAAATCATAGGCAGTCGCGGCCAGAATGGGAAACGACGCGACAAAAAAGCCGACAGTGAAACGGTCCAGAAAGGCGAACAGATAGGGAAGTCGCAGACGCGGTGCCCTGACAAGAAGCTTGAGGATTTCACCCAGCGGCTGCCGCCTCGATAGCCCGGTCTTTGGCACATACAGCACCAGCGACGCGACTGCCACGATCAGCATCAGCACGCCGCCCAATGAAAGCGAGTACAGCGGTGAAATGGAACCGAGGTATCCGCCAATCGGCGAACCTAATGCGACACCAAATGTAATTGCAGCTCCAACGATACCCATTGCCGCGCTGCGATTCGTCTGCTCCGCTCCGGCTATTGCAAGCAACAGGGACAAAGCCGCGATGTGAAACGCTCCTTCGATGAATCTAAGCGCCATCAGTGATGCGAAGTCCGGCATGTGCGGCATGAGCAGGAAACACACTCCGTCCAGTGCAGCGGCAATCGCCAGAAACACCTGCGGTTTCCCGAAACGATCGGCTATGCTGCCGGCTATCGGAGCAAACAGAAATGCAGCCAGCATGTTCGCGGCAAAGAAGACATGCGTCCAGAATTCCGACACTGCAAAACCGTCCATAACGAACGTCTTGAGGATTGGAACCACGCCCGTCACTGGAAGCATAGTGAGGAAAATTAGCCAGGGCTCAATTCGAAAACGGCGCTTCAAAATAGTGTTTCTGCCTGATTGTTCGTATCTGCTAACAATAACGGTCATCCGCACGGGAATTTCAAGGCTCTAACAATTGTGGCGGCAAACTTAAAGATACGGGAAAAGAAAGACCAACTCAACCGAGTCGAGTTGGTCTTCCGAAGTACTTAAATTTATGTTACTTTCCGGCCGGAGAAGCAGGTGGAGCCACTGGCTCAGGTACCTTGTTCTTAATCGGCGGGATAGACATCAAATAAGCATAAATGGCCTTCAGGTCCTCGTCCGGCATATTGTTGTAAACCGGATAAGGCATGGGCGGCAGAATCGCACGACCCTTGCCCATGTGCTTGCCGCTGCGAATGGACTGCACGAAGTTTTCTTCCGTCCATTCACCGATTCCCGTTTCCTTGTCCGGAGTGATGTTCGCCGTAAAACTCACTCCCCATGGTCCCGACCAGGCCGTGAACGTCGACGAATAGGAACCCAGCCACGGACCCTGCGGCGGCGGCGCCGGCGGCATCTGCAAGTCCTGCGGATGTCCGGAGAGATTTCTCTCCCAATCCGGTTCCGGTCCATTCGGACCCATCTTCCACGGTGTGTGGCAGTCGGTGCAGCCCGAGGTCATCACCAAATGCCGGCCGCGTTCAACTTGTGCCTGCTTTGCATCGTCTGCGCCGAATGCATACGTGGCAATAAGTGCAACGACGCAAACTGCTAAACTCAGTGCAAGCGCTAATTTTCTCCCCAACATGTTCTGTTTTCTCCTTTCCACCAAGATTCCTATTTTTTATCCGATACCTCTCTGACGAGATCCGTCAGAATCCAATCCGAAATCAAATGAATAGCTTCTTCGTCCGCTATCTTTGTTCCCAGCGGCGGCATCTGCCGAACAGGATTACGGCTCCGCATGCGATACACAAGTGAACTGCGAGTTGTATCTCCGGGCAAAACACGATAGCTCTCACCGTCAGGCAATCCCGGAATTGAATACTTGCTTGGATGACCGATTACCGTTGGCAAATCAACTGCACGATTGGCGAACATCGTGTCCAGGGGAAGTTTCAGCACCATCCCCACGGAAGCCAGCGGATCGTGAGCATTGTGACAGCCTCCGCAATTCGACCACAGATATCCAAGGGATGCACGCGCCCGCGGTGTTGCGGCTCGAATGACCGGCGGCGAATCAAATGCCGACTCCGGTTGATTAATCAGGATGCCGCTATTGACCAGGTCTGTTAATGTAATCATATTGGGAAGCAGCGGTTCCGCATGCGGAGCAAGCGAATCCCGCACCGGCGAGAGCTGCAGCGCGTTGAACCCCAATACGATGTCGCGGCCTGTGCCTTCATGGCAAGCTTTGCAATCATATACACCGGGAATGTCATGTCTTATCCCGTTGGCGATTTCAGCATGATTGCGCAGGCCGCGGTCAGGAGCCAACTCCGCGTCACTTCCGTTTTCTCTCCACACATATGTCGCATACTCCCAGCGATCCGGCGCAACCTTCTCAATGAGCCGCGTCTCAACCCGCGCTCCAAACGAGAATTCCTTCCAGAATTTTGTTCCGACGGGATACTTCCAGTTGTTCGGATCACTGGCGTCAATCTTTTCGCTGTCTGGCAGATAGAACCAGCGCTGCTTTGCCGCACCGTCCGACCAGAGCGGGTATTGCGGGGAATAGGAGAAGTTCGCCGGTGCAATCTGCTGCTTTGGCAAGTCGACATAGAGGCCGGTTTCCGAGAGCAGCTTGGGTCGGGGAAAACTTACGGAGGCGTCTCCCAACAGGATTCTTGCAGCAACAAGTGCGGATAAGAACAGACCGGCTTGCAACAAACGGACACGAATCACGACCTAATCTCCAAGAAAACTTGACGAATTAAGTAATATATTTAATAGTTTCAAATGTCAACGATAGTCACTGTTTGCACAGAAAATAGAGCAAAAAAGTAAAAAAGTCAACGTCATTTTTAACTTCTGCTCAAATACACGTGCCTGAACTAAGTGATTTGTAGAGAGTTGTTTCCATGGAGGTTTCTTAACAAAGTCTAATGTTCTCCCAGTACACGAAAAGTGGCGATGTTATTGGTCAAACATCTAAGTCAAAAATAAGTCGCCAACCCTTGACAGTCTGCCCAAATGTTCATAAATTACGAATTACTTTGGAATGAATCCGCAGGACAATTCCGTGCATTTTTCATTACAGCGATTTACTAAAGATAATACAAACAATATCTTACTTTCATTTTGTTGTCGAATCTGAACACAGATCATGATCCTGCAACCCGATTCCCGGCAACGAATATTGAGTTGGTTCTTTCCGGCCTGCACCTTGCAAACATCTCGGGAACCCGGGAACCTGCGCAATTACGGGTGGTTTACTCCATGAACTAAGGGGAAGAGACGGCTGCTCGCCGCCTCGATTCAATCAATGTTCCAACAGCAAAAATACACGACCATGAAAAAACTTGGATGGATTGGTGCCGGTTTGGTACTGGCAGGTGCAATAGCGGGTGTGCTGTTCACCGTAAACATGAATCATGACGTCACTGCCGTAGCGCAGTCAGACGTGGCGCCGCGCGTGAACGCCGAGTACGCGCAGTACAACAGCATGATCAACGACCACGGCGAAAGTCCGTTCGTTGCCGTTGCCGAACGAGTCGGGCCGACTGTTGTGCATATCTCGTCGGATAAGGTGATAAGCACCTCCAATCCGATGGATGATTTCTTTCATGACTCTCCTTTGTTCGAGTTCTTCCATCGTCGTGACGGAAACCGTCCGCGCGAATTTCATGCCCCTTCGACCGGTTCCGGCATGATTATCACACGGGACGGCTTCATTCTAACGAACAATCATGTCATTGAGAATGCAGAGAAGGTCACCGTAAAAACTCAAAACGGCCAGGAGTATGAAGCACGCATCGTTGGCGTGGATCCGGAAACGGATGTCGCAGTGATAAAGGTTGATCACAACTTTGAGCCGAATGAAGTCGCATTGATCGGAAATTCGGACCAGCTGCGAGTAGGCGATTGGGCGATTGCGATGGGAAATCCGCTCGGCTTGGAATGGACTTTGACGGTAGGGATTGTGTCTGCGCGCGGTCGAAGCAACCTCGCCATCCAAGGCGGCGGTCCGGCCTATCAGGACTTCATTCAGACCGATGCGTCCATCAATTTCGGCAACAGCGGTGGCCCGCTCTGCAACATACACGGCGAGGTGATCGGTGTAAATACTGCCATCAATCCCAGCGGTCAAGGTATCGGTTTTGCGATACCGATTAACATGGCGATGAAAGTCGTTGACCAGTTGCGCACGAACGGTAAAGTTGCGCGCGGCTATTTAGGCATGCTGCCGCGTGAATTGACCGCCGATTTGCGCAGTGCAACGGGTGTGGATGAGAGTCAGAACGGCGTGTTTGTGGAGCGTGTTGACCCCAACACTCCGGCTGAAAAGGGCGGACTTGAGCCCGGCGATGTTGTCACCGACTTTAACGGCGTGCCCATCAAGGATGTGCAGCAGTTCCGCATGACGGTTGCTGACGTTCCGCCGGGAGAACCTGTGCGCGCGCGAGTCCTGCGCGACGGGAAGACAAAGACGCTTGAGTTCGTGTTGGGTGACCGTGCGCAGCTCGCTTCATTCCTCGGACAGAGCAAGCCCGCTCCCGAGCCGTCGAGCAACTGGCTCGGTATTGACGTCGGTCAGATAAACGAATCCATGGCGCGTGCGCTCAAACTCGACGGCACGTACGGCGTCATCATTAATGAGATAGACGACAAGAGTCCTGCCCGTGACAAATTGCGCGAAGGCGATGTGATTATCGAAATTGATCGCAAGCCCGTGGACGATGTGACCAGCTTCAAGGAGATTGCCGCGAGTCTGCGCAACAGTGACAAAGCCGTGCTTTTCCGTATTGTGCGCGACGGGGTGAAGACCTTTGAAGCAGTTGAAGTGAACTAACCTCTCGGCGGCGCACATCCGCTGCCGGCTCTTCGTAAATACCCTCGGTCAGCTTGGAATGGCCGGGGGTTCTCATTCTGCATGCATATCCACACATTCAACGCACCGTTCAGTTTCAGCAGGACGGCGAAGTACATAGGCCGCTATGAAAACGCGCAGACACACGCGGTTTCAGATGAGCAGTTCTGTCAAGTGCTCGCCGATGACGCCGGCTACTTTCTCATCGAGGTAACGCCTCACGGTGAGAGCGCCGTCAGAGCTGAGATCAAAGTTGGCCGAGCAACTGACGCACGATTAGCACAAGTCAGGCATTACCTGCAGCGGACATTTGGGTGCGATAATGAACTATTGCGCTTTTACGAGTTTGCGGAAACTAATCAGTACTTGAAAAAGTGGACGCGTGACTATTGCGGATTGCGACTCGTCGGAATCCACAGCCTCTGGGAGTGTTTGTCGTGGTCCATCATCGGGCAGCAGGTCTCTGTAGCATCTGCGTTCTCAACGCGCTCACGATTAGCCTTGTATTGCGGCGCGGTGGTGGAGTGGCAAGATAAGATTTATGAGGGGTTTCCAACTTCTGAAGCAGTGCTGAGTTTGACACCGGATGAACTGCGGGAGTGCGGGTTGTCAAGACAAAAGGGAGAGTATCTTCAAGGTCTTGCGTTGGAGCTTCAGCTGGGTTATCTTAGGGAGTCGCTGCGTACGGAAAGTGACCCGGCAGGAATTCGGAGACGACTGATACAGCTGCGCGGTGTCGGCCCGTGGTCGGTGGAATATGCGATGATGCGTGTGCATGGCGATTCCGATGCCTGTCCGTTTGAAGACATCGGGTTACGCAATGCGATTGCAAGAGAGTACGGGCTGGGCAGACAGGCGAGTATCGAGGAAACCAAGCGAATAACGGAGAGTTGGCGGCCCTATCGCGGCTACGCTACATTCTATATATGGTACACGTTGTTGAGCAACCCCTAATTGCGGCTCCGGCGGATCTCTATTGGACGGACATGAAGACTCCGGTTGGCCGGATGCGTTTGACTGCGACCTCGGCAGGATTGATGCGCGCGGAATTCTGTGACGATCCCAGAGATGCCGAAGGTGAGTGCATTGAAACAAAGATCCTGCAGCAGGCACGAAAGGAGCTCACTGAGTATTTCGCGGGCTATCGCACGCACTTTGAAGTGCCGCTTGATTTACGCGGCACGGAATTTCAGCGCGAAGTCTGGCGCGAGCTGCGATTGATTCCATATGGCACAACCACCACCTATGGTGAAATTGCCAAGCGCATATTTTATCCAAGCGCGTCCCGCGCCATCGGTCTTGCCAACGGTCAAAACCCGATTGCCGTCATCGTTCCCTGCCACAGAGTCTTAGGTCAAAACAATCATCTCACCGGCTACGCCGGAGGTTTAGACCGAAAAGCATGGCTCTTGAAGCATGAGTGCAGTACGTTAGTGTAACAGCTTGAGATATAACCAATAATGCACTAAAAACTGCGAACTTTTCTGCATATTGACAAACGCACCTTAGCAAGGTATATTGATGGTGACCCTGAACAAGCCCAGGGAAAATCAACAATAAGAGGTGCGTAATGATCGTAGGAATCCGTAAGTTCAAGGGGGGGCTGTATTTAATAGCACTCGCGATTGGCTTGGTCGCCTTGTTGACTAACGTCTCAAGTGCTGTGCGTGTTGAGAACATGCACACTGCATCAGGGCAAATGGACAATCTTTTCGATGTAAGCTCAAACACAAACGCAAACCTAGACGTAAAAGCCCCATCGTCAGGGAATATCACAGGGGCGCTACTCAAAACCGATGGTCAAGGGGGGCTTTCGCTCTTAGATCAGATAGCACGCCACAATGGTGCGTGTGGATCAAAATCAGTGTATATAGAAGCGAATGAATACAGCTACTGCTTACGTTCCATCGCGAATATTACAACTGGCGAAGCGCATGCGTGCATATACACGTCAGATCAAGTGAACTGTTGCTCGGGAACAGGTAATTAACACGAGTTTGCGGCGGTCAGGTTGCACTGGCCGCCGCTACTATTTTGTTATATGATAGTACTCGTCTTATTGCTGTGTTTAGCAGCTGGAGCGCAATCTGAGATCATCGATGTTTGGCCGGAGAGCGACCTTCAATCAACGGTCAACTTCGCAAATAGCGGTGATACGCTTCTACTTGCTCCGGGAACATATTCAAGCACAGTCGTCCTAAGAGAATATGGTCTCACGATTGCAAGCCGGTTCATAACTAATGGAGATTCTGATCTTGTGGCTCAAACAATCTGGACTCCAATGGACTTGGATGATGACACAGCTAACTGCCTAGTTGCACGCGGTATTATCTCTGACACTCTATTCTTGCTTGGACTAACCTTTGCCGACGGGCTGGGAGTTTTAGATCAAAGCCAAGTAATGCAAGGTGGCGCAATATACTCATTTCAGAGCAATCTCGTTCTTCGCGATTGTCACATCAGAAGCAGCGGAGCTAGCAACGGCGGAGGTGTTTACTCGTTTGGCTTCCCAGATTGGGATCCACAAGGTAGCCTCGTCGTATCTAACTGTTTGTTTGACTCTTGCTCGTCGGGCGGGTGGGGTGGTGCGATCTATGCAAATCGCAATCGTGTGCAAATCGAAGGGTCTTCGTTTATACATAACGCAACCCTATTAGATGGGGGAGCATTAATTTCGTTAGACTGTAGCATCGAGATTAACGATTGTCTCTTTCAGCACAATTCAGGTGCCACTGGCGGAGCCTACATCGCGGGAAAACGGAGTACTACAACAGGAAGTCAGTTTATTGAAAACAGCAGTGATGATTTCTATAATTGGGCTTCTCACTTAGCCGTAAGTCTTGGACACCATGAAATTAGGGGGTGCTATTTTGGGCATTCGGGTATACCTGCCAAGTCAGTGAACACTTGTTGTGACAACCGCGATACTGTCATTTTTAATGGCAATCTTCTTGAAGGGAATATAGATGACTCCCAAATTCGATCTGGCAACTTCTCAGCTTGTGGGATTAGAGGAGAAGTGTCTAACTGCGTGTTCAGAAATAATGTTAGCGGAGGCGGGCAAATATATGTATTCTGCGGATCGAGAATAAGGATATTCGAAAATTACATTAACGAGAATAGCTCACTTACTCCGGGTATCCCTTCTGTTATTCGCACAGCTACACAAGGTGTACCCACAATCTATGATAACATAATTTCCGGAAACACTGGTCAAACCATCGATTTTCTGTCAGGCTATCCTTCGACTATCGATGCACGCAACAACTGGTGGGGGCACGAGACGGGGCCGTATCATCCGACTCGGAATCCGTTTGGTCAGGGAGACACAATTTTGTCGGATAGCGTGCTTTTTGATCCGTGGTTGCTATCTCCGCCCGACACTTCAAATTCGGTGTCGCCTCGGCCTGAAGCGCCGGTAAACTGGAAGCTGATGAATGTCTATCCAAATCCCTTCAACAGTGAACTCTCGGTTGCGATTGCTGGACTAATGGGAGATGGGTTTTCGCTTAAACTCTATGACACGCTTGGACGAGAGGTCGCAACACTCTTGCACGGGCGCGGGCACGGTCAGATGATTCATTATAGTGCGCCAAACACTCTCGCTACCGGAGTTTACTTCCTGCGTGCCGCAGAAGAGCAAAGTATTGAAACGCGAAAAGTCGTGTTTCTGAAATAGCAGAGTCATCGAATAGAGAAATACAGAACGGCGACCCATTGGTCGCCGTTTCTCATTCATGTAGAGATGAATATGTCAGTTGAATTGTACGCGCCGAGATTGCGCCGAAGTCAATCCTGCATTTCTGCAGACCGTATTCTTGCGATGAGGACAATTACGATGTGGTTTCTTCTTCCAGAAGACGGCGTTGACCTTCGAGTGTTTTGATTTTGGCTACGTCTTGAACAACTTCCAAGGAGCCGCGATACGTACCATCCTTATCGCGAATGGCGAAGTAGCGGATGTGCACGAACATCTCTCCGAAGGGAATCCAGAATTCCGCAACGTCGCGTGTACCGCGGCGAAACTCGGTGAGAATTTGATTGACGAGATGCACGCTTTTTGGCGGATGACAGTTCTGAACTTTTCGGCCAATCGCATCGGGCGTGCGCGCGAAGATTTTGTGCGGCTGATTGGAGTAGTAGCGCACGGTATCGTTCTCGTCTACATAGGAGAGCTCGACCGGAAGGTTAGTCAGAATGAGATTGACTTGCTCGAGTGTCAACTCGCCTACGTTCATTTGCAACCGACCGTCTGGCAATGATTCGGATTGACTTGAACCGACATGCGAATGTTTCCACTCTGTTCCCGGAATAAAGGCCTGCATGTAACCGATTTCGTGCTCGCTCTTCTTAATGGCGATCCAATCCTCTTCGCTCAGCAACTTCATCGCAGTCGGGAGCAAGATGCTCTCCTCCTTTTGAATCATGCTGGATACGGCTCCGAGCAGGGGCAGTATGTTGGCGGCGACAAAATCGGCGTCGTGCTTCGCGCATGCTTCGCGGACGGCTTTCAAGAGAGCACGAATATCGTCATGGGTCGCCCACATTACGGTGGACGGACCGGTGAAGCCATAGCGCTCGAGATAGCTGAAAAGCTGATGCTCTTTGCGCAGATAGTGTTTATCAATTTCGCCAAGCTTGTCGAGATAGGTCGTGAGTTCACGCCATGCTTCGGGATGCGATGTCGGCGAGGGTGCGTTGTTTGTCGCGGCGAGAATTGCGCGCAGGTGCGAGACGGTTAACTCAAGCAGACGATTCTCAGAGACAAACGTATGCACCGGATGGCCGGAGGGAACCGCAATATCCACTTTCTGCAACGACGGATTGACCACCTGCAGGTGCACGTCGCACATTTTCTTGATGTCATTGACAGAGAACCCTTCACGGATTAAATGCTGCTCCATCTCGGCAATTTCGCCGGGCAGCGACAGACGAACAAGGTTGGCGAAGTCGCGCTGAGCTTCTTCGAGTGATCCGCCCGCGTGAAGCTTTGCCATGATTTTACGGAAAGCCTCAAGCCGTTCCGGGCTGACTGTTTGTCCCAGTGTACTGTCAACGATAAGAGTGCGACCGGTGTGTCGCTGCACCGCGCCGGCGATGAACTGCATCATTGCATCAACGGTGACGCCGCCGCGCATAGCGGCCATTTCAAGGGTCGCTACTTTGGCCATCATCTGACGCATTTGAGGATCCTGAAGTGCACGGTAATGCGGATTGAAGTGACCAAGTTCTTCAACGAGAAACGGGAAGCTCTCGATGAGGTCACCGACAAGAGTACCCGGAGTCAGACGCGAGATTGGGGATGCTGCCATATTAAGTATCTGAT
Source organism: bacterium (assembly GCA_013360195.1). Classification (NCBI taxonomy): domain Bacteria; species bacterium. The sequence continues at coordinate 32,792 of JABWCQ010000018.1, read as the reverse complement.
TTTATGGTAAGTGGATATTGAATTCTAATACTGGACTAATTACTCCAGAATTTAACAAAATATATCATAAGTGGCAAGTCGGAAAAAAGAAGCGGCTCACTTGGACTGTGAGCCGCTTTAACGCGAGTGAGATACTCGGTGATCACGGAATCGTAACGACAATGGCCTTGCATTCCCCTTGCCCGATACTGCGATAGCCGTGCGGAAGCCGGGAATTGAAGTAGGCAGTATCGTCTTTATCAAGAGTCACTTCCTCATCTTCAACTTTCAATCCGAGCGTTCCAGATAGAACATAGATGAATTCATGTCCTTCGTGCGTGTGCTGGGCAACTTCATCGGGATCGTGGATCTTAACTGTCGCAAGATATGAACTCGATTTTCGTTCCGTAGCAGGATAGTCAAGACATTGAAAGGTATACAGGATGTCCTTCGTGTCGAGCTTTTCATCAAGATCCATTCGCTCCGCAGCCCGGGTGATAGCGATAGATTTGTGCTTTTCCGGATCAGAGAAGAAATGATCAAGTCCGACAGAGAAGACGAGCGCAATTCGGGAAAGTGTCTGCAGGGTCGGAACGACATGGTTGTTTTCGAGTTTTGAGAGCATAGCTGCAGAGAGTCCGGTATGCCTCCCAAGTTCAACTAAACCCATGCTTTTCCTAAGCCTAAGTCGGCGAATCTTTTCACCAAGCGAGTACTGAGCGAGGTACGGGGTGAGCGTATCAATCGGCTCTTGCTTTTCGTTTTCGTCGCGGGAAACATCTCTTGTTTCCATTTTCACTCCATTTTAATGACTTTGCATTTCACGAAACAATCACCCCTTGTTCAAAGTTATTTTAATGTAAGTCACAGAAGACGGGAAGTCAAGACCCTGACTCGATTTTCCCGCGAAAATTCTCAGAAAATGCGCCTGCAAATCTAACTGAAAACAAGGGATAACATGCAATTCCTCAACATTCTCACCAAGATCCTCATTATTGTGGGAGGCCTGAACTGGGGTCTGGTTGGCCTCCTCGATTTCGACCTCGTTGCCACACTACTGGGAGACATGACGGGCTTGTCACGTACGGTTTACACTTTGGTGGGCATTTCCGCCGTTCACCAAGCATTTCGGATCAAGGGTTAGTTGCTCAATCACACATATAATAGGAGTAGAAAGAACATGAACAAGATTCTGACGAGCATCGCAGCGCTGTCCCTGATGCTGACGGCCACCGTTGCATTTGCGGGAGACTATGACAAGAAGACCGCGACCGCAGCAAGTACGGCGAAACCGCAGGACATTGTGGCAACAGCGATTGCTGCAGGAAGCTTCAACACACTGGTGACCGCCGTGCAAACGGCCGGGCTGGTTGAAACTCTTCAGGGACCGGGACCGTTTACTGTATTTGCTCCGAATGATGCGGCATTTGCAAAGGTACCAAAAGAAACGCTTGACGGCTTGCTCGCGGACAAACAGAAGCTCGCGGCAGTATTGACCTATCATGTCGTTGCAGGCAAGGTTATGGCAGCCGACGTTATTCAGCTTGACGGAAAGGAAGCCGCAACAGTGAATGGTCAAAGCTTCAAGGTTGCGGTGAAGGACGGCAATGTAATGGTAGACAACGCCAAGGTCATTGCCACCGACATTCAGTGCTCCAACGGCGTGATTCACGTCATTGACACGGTCATATTGCCAAAGTAAATTGCGGTGCGTCCTTCCGGCAATGTGATCACAGCATCCGGGCGGAAACTCCTGAACAAAAATCAACCTGAAAAAAGGGGAATAGATCATGACATTCAACATCGCGCTGCTGCGCAAACTTGCCTTGCTTATCGTGCCGGTACTATTTGTATTTGGCTGTGACTCCGATAACGACAATGATACACCGCCCGTGCAAGCTCAATCAAGTTATGTGCGTGTGGCACACTGGTCGCCCGACGCACCTGCTGTAGATGTCTGGGTGGACGGCAATCTTGTCTTGGAAGATGTCAATTTTAACGGACTGAGCGGATACCTGGAGTTGACTGAGGGCTCACATTCAATCACTGTCGTGGCTGCCAACACAACATCGCCCGCTGTGATTCAGGAAACAGTCATGCTGAACGCGAACACATCATATACTGTAGCGGCAACAGGATTGCTCAGCGGCACGCCGTCTATTGACGCATGGGCGCTCATTGACGACCGCACACCGGCTGGCGGGCAGGCGAAGGTAAGGTTCGCACATGCATCACCGGACGCACCGAACGTGGACATCTATGCAACCGGAGGCACAACACCGCTGTTTGCAAACATTCCGTTCCGCTCGGCTGCAAACTACATTAGCGTGGCACCCGGCAGTGTCGGGCTCGAAGTACGAATCGCCGGTACATCAGATGTGGTTGTGCGCTTTGCTCCAATCTCTCTTGAGGCGGGGCGGAATTACACGGTCGTCGCCAAGGGTTTGGCAAGTCCCGGAAGTATTCCGAATGCACTGTCTGCGTATGCAGTGGTTGACGCTCCGGGCAATGGATCACAAACCGTCAATCTTGTGCCGGTCGAGGCTTCGACGGCTCTGGTGCGCGCGGGACACCTTTCACCTGACGCGCCGAATGTGGATGTGTACGTAGGCGGTATGCTGATCGCACAGGGCTACTCCTACCGTGGTTTCAGCGAGTATGTCACGGTATCTGCGGACGTGCAGACTGAAGTTGAAGTATTTATTGAAGGCACCACAACGAATCCGGTCATCAGCGCGGACGTTGTCTTTGGCTCGAACGAAGTTTACTCGATTGTCGCAACCGGCTTGGCGGGGAACTCCACTCTTGGAGCGATTGTCGTAAACGATGACCTGACCACGACTGACGGAAGCCGCATACGCTTTGTTCACGCGGCCTCTGACGCTCCGACGGTTGATATCACGTTGACGGACGGCACGGTGCTGTTTGGAAATGTGGAATTCAACGAGGCGCTGGATTACATTGGTGTTCCTGCCGGAGTCTACAATCTTCAAGTGCGGCTTGCGGGAACGGAGACGGTTGTCCTTTCATTTGCGGATGTGGAGCTCCCATCGGGCAGCGTGTACTCAATTTATGCTTCAGGATTATTGAGTGACGGAACACTGGGAGCGATTGCCGTTGTCGATGAGGTTTTTCCCGGCAGCACGGTGCTCAGTCTTGAATCGGCGGAAGCGGAAGTCCGCGTCGCACATCTCTCACCGGACGCGCCGAATGTAGATGTATATGTGGACAACGCCCGTGTGCTTGAGGATGTGCCGTTCACCGCAGTGAGCGGATACTTACGAGTACCTGCAAAGACGCAGATGATTGAAGTATATGTTGCCGGCACAACCATAAATCCTGTTATCAACACAACGCTGACCTGGCTTCCAAATCAAGCGTACACGGTCGCGGCAACGGGTCTTGTCGGAAGCAATGATCTTGCGCCAATCGTATTGGTTGACGACCGCAGCGGCGATCCAAACGGCAATGCGCACGTGCGATTCGTGCACACGTCACCTGATGCGCCTGCCGTGAACATCCGAGTCGCAGGCGGCGGGCCAGTGCTGTTTGAGAATGTTTCATTCAGGGAATTTGCCGACTATATCGGAGTCGCCGCGGCAACATATAACCTGGAAGTCGTACTCACAAGCAACGGTCAAGTCGTGCTTGAGATTCCGGGGATCGAACTGAGCAGCTCAACCAACTACACTGTGTTCGCCATCGGTTTGGCAGGCAATGGAACGCTCGCCGCGCTTCCGGCAGTTGATTCGCAAGGCGATTAATCCGCAATATTTGGCGGAGTGAAATGAATCGGGCAGCGGAGTCTCCCCTGCCGGTGCCTGAACGTTCACCCGTCAATTTTCATAAAAACACGCCCGCGCTTGACGGGCGTGTTTTGTTTGTTTATCTTGGAAGAGTATTCACTTTCAGGATAGGACCATGAAGATTACATTTCACGGTGCGGCCGGTGGTGTGACCGGCTCAAAGCACTTGATTGAAGCGGGCGGAAAGCGCGTTTTGCTGGACTGCGGGATGTTTCAGGGAAGACGCAAAGAGGCCCTGGATTTGAACTGGGGAATGTCGCCGGAGTTGTCGCACGTTGACGCGGTAGTCTTGTCACATGCGCACCTTGATCATTGCGGACTGCTTCCGCTGCTTGTCAAGCGCGGTTACAAAGGCAAAATATTTTCAACCGCAGCGACGCGCGACATTACCGAATACATTTTGAAAGACAGTGCTTCGATACAGGAGCAGGACTTCAAGTGGCTCACCAAGGAAAAGATCAGTCAGGCACAGCCTGCGGAGCCGCTGTATGAATCGGATGATGTCCCCGCTACTATGAACCTGTTTCGAGAAGTGCAGTTTGCGAAGCAGGGCAGCGAATGGCACACGGTCATTCCGGGCGTTCGATTGAAATTCTATCAGGCGGGGCATATTCTGGGCTCGGCATGGATGATGCTTGAGTTTGACGGCGAAGCCGGGCCGGAGCGAATCGCGTTTTCCGGTGACGTTGGCAGATTTCATACACCGCTTTTGAAGGATCCCGAATATTCCGACGAGCCGTGCCCCGTATTGCTGCTGGAGTCCACCTATGGAAACCGCGAGCACAAGCCGCGAGAAATTGCGTATGAAAAGCTCCGGCAGGCAATCATTCGCGCGACCGACAGACGCGGGAAAGTAGTAATACCGGCGTTTGCACTGGGCAGAACACAGGAACTAATCTATGTGCTTCATCGGATGCATGACGCGGGCTCCATTCCGGATATTCCAATCTACATAGACAGTCCGTTGGGCATCAACATGACGTCGGTGTATCGGAATCATCGCGATCAATATGATACTCAGACCAAGAAGGATTTTCCGGAAGCGGGAGATTATCCGCTGATTGACGACAAGATTCGATACACGCGCACTGTTCGTGAATCCATGGAGTTGAACGATAAGAACGGTCCGCTCGTCATTATTGCATCATCAGGTATGATGGAAGGGGGTAGGATTCGTCATCATCTGCGGCACACCATCAGTGACGAGAAAAACATCATTTTGATCATCGGTTTCCAAGCCGAATACACGCTTGGCCGAAGACTTGTCGAAAACGAGCCACAAGTTAGACTGTTTAACGAATGGTATGACGTGAAAGCAGAGATTGTCAAACTAAACGAGTTCAGTGCGCATGGTGACGCAAAGGAGCTGCATGCATTCGCGGACAATATGACGGGACTGCGCAGAGTGTTTCTTGTACACGGCGAGCATGAGCAAGCCACGGCACTGCGCGAACGACTGCTCTATGGAAGCGAGAATCTGGACGTTTCGATACCGCAGCGGGGTGATAGCGTAGAGCTTTAATCAAGAATAGCCGTGAACGAAAAGAGAAGCCCCCGCTCAACCGAGCGGGGGCTTCTGCATTCAAGCTCTACAAGCGATTACTTCAGCAGTACCATCTTCTGTACTGCGCTGAAGCTTCCTGCCGTCATCTTCACAAGATACATACCCGTCGGCAGATTGTCGGCGGTGTAGAGTACGGTGTGACTTCCGGCATTCATGATTTGATCCACCGGACGAGCGACTTCCTGACCTGCGACGTTGAAAATCGTGATCTGGACGCGCGACTCATTCGGGACGTCAAAGCTCAATGCGGTCGTGGCATTGAACGGATTCGGATAATTTGCATGCAGCGCAAACGCGGTCGGCACTTCAACGTTGTCATCCGCGTCCAACGCGACCGTAATGGTCACCGGAATGACGAACGGTGCGTCAACGTCGTTGTGCGCAATTGTCAGCGTGCCGGTGTAATCGCCCGGCGTGAAGCCTGCAGTCGCGCCGGTCACGGTTATCAGCTGAGTTTGATTCGCTTCGACATCGCCGCTTGCCGGGTCCACCGTGAGCCAACCCTGATCCGACGTGATGTTGTATGCCACTTCACACTGACCGGCAGGATTCGTGATTTCGAATGAGCCAATCGAGTTTTGTCCGGCAAGTGTGTAGATATTCAGTGAACTCAAGCTGAAGTTTGCGTTCGGCTGTCGCATTGTGGCGTTGCGAGTGGTGGAACCGCCGTCATCCACGACGACGTCTTCAAACACCATATCACAATAGCCCTGCTTGTGAATCGTGATGTCATGCGTACCGGGCTCAACTTCGAGAGTGTAATTACCCTGAGCGTCGGTAAAGGCGATTTCTCCGGGCATTTGCGCCGAAGTCACTTCCGCATTGGCGATGGGCGCATTCGAGCCAAACTCGCGCACGAGTCCGGTGACTGCACCGGATGGACCAGCCCAGAAGGCCACGGCAGTCTCGTTGGCAGGCTGGAACGCTCCCTGGCCATTCATCCACAACGCGATAGCGTCACTGCCATCCTCGTTTTCAACACCGACTGTACCAATCGTGGCTCCGACCGACTGATAGTAGAAATAGATGGCCGTCGGCGGTTCGAGGACGATTTGCATGTTGTAGATGTTGTTCGGATTTCCAAACTGTGGAACGGCGACCCAAGCTATAATCAGGCGATCGTTCGCAACATCATTGTACATATACACATCGCCGCCGGACGCCGGGTTCAAGTCCATCCAGTTAATCGCGATGGTGTTGTTGGGCTCGGCCGCATTCGGCATTGTACCGCCAAGGCTGTTCGTCGTACTCGTAAATGACAACCAGCCATTTGAGCAGACTGCGAACTGAGAGTAGGTATTTCCGTAGTATTCGAAGTCCCACGGTAGATCCATCAAGCCGGAATTGATGTCATCGGCATTCACGATGACCGTGCCGTTAGCAGTGATGTCTGTCCACTCGAATTCGATGGTCTCCCACGGACTTTGAACTGCTCCGACTTCCGGTGCGGACGGATCCGATATGTTCGGAACTTCGTCCACTGCAGTGACAGTCCACGTATAGAACGTCTGATTGTCCGGCGGAGTGTCAATGTAGGTTGTCACACCGGGTGCGGTCGTACCAATCTGGGTCCCATCACGATAAATGCGATAGCCTGCAAGGTCCACGAGCGGAGTTCCGTCGTCGTTCGTTGCAGGAGCGACCCATGCAAGAGCCATTTGGTTTGTTCCAAGCGGATTGCCATCAAGACCGGTGGGCGAAGCAGGAGCCATATTGCAAGTACCGACGACGTGCGGTGACTCCGGTGATTCACTCGTGCCGTCGTACACCGCCGTCACCCAATAGGTGTATGGCGTATTTTCGACACGGTTCAGATCAAGATAGGTGTGCTGAGTCGCGGGAATCTGGGCGATCTGACCTGTACCCTGACGGTAGACACGATAGTGTGTGATGTCATCGAGGCTGCGTCCGCGTTCGCGATTGACTGTGCAAGTCACCTCCGGCGCACGACTAAACGGAGCGAACCATCTGTCCATCGGATCGGCAAAGCCAAGTGATGTTTCATAGGCTGCGCGGGCAAGAAGATTGTCCTTCTCGTTTTCGGAATCGAATACGGGTTCAACAATCGCCGTTTGCGGAATGCGGTCCATGGCGTATCCGGTCGGTTCACCGCTTGACGTAATTTCGATAACCTGACCGCGTGAACCAAACACATCTTCCGGCGGCGGGCCGCCGATCCAGGCGCGCATCATCCAATCCCAAGCGAAGAATGAATTCCACGTTGGATAGGTGTTTGTCCAGTAGGTACGGGAATCAGGTGCGCTGTTATCGGATCCGCATCCCGGTCCGGTTCCTCCCGGCGGGAATTGGATGACAATATAGAAGTCACCGGGCGAATCAAGGAAGACGGAACCATCAGTTTCGGCAAACAGCCAGCCGGGTGTGCCGTCGGCACCGATATCCGTCCATTCATAGAGCGGGTTGTCGATATCAGCGCCCTGATTTGTTGCATTCGGCGGACAAAGTCCCACCCATGGCAGCGGGTCGCTGCGCTCCATGTAGATTGTTGCTGCGTACAGCATTAACGGATAGGTCGCATCATCGGGCGGCGTCATTCGCATGCAGAAATAGTCATTCGCACCATTTGGAGTGGCAACACGGTACCAAACTTCCGATGTGCCGTCGTCATAAGAGAGCAACTCACCCTCCAGAACTCCGGGCTCGAGCCAACTGATCTGGATGCGATCGTCAAAATTGCCGTTCGTGCCGATTGAAGTTACCGGCAAGTTACCATAGAGAATCGTTATCGGAGTCGAGGGATCGGATTCAACAGGTGTCGAAACATTGTTGTCACGGGCAGCAACGGCATATTGATAAATTCCCGGAATAGTCAAAGTCTCCGTATAACTGGAAGCGGTCGGTGAGCCGACTAACGTCCAGTTTTGTTCTGTTGACAGTCTGCGATAGACGGGGTAAACGTCCACAAGCGGATCGGTCGAGTTGTCCCAATCGAGGGAGACGAGTCCGGTCGAGTTGTTAACCGTTCCTGTGAGGTTTGTCGGCACCGGCGGATCGAGACGAACCATCGTGATGTTGACACCGGTCGTTCCTTCTTCATCGTGGTTCGGAACCGGAACAGAGGTCGTGTGATAGCCGGCAAGCGAGGCAGTAACAGTGCGGTTACCTACAGCCACAGAGTCAAAGTGATATTGTCCCTGCGCGTTGGGGTTGGTGGTCGGTGTTCCACGTCCACTGGCGCGGACGAGAACTTGTGTCAAGTTGCCGTTTCCTCCATCGAGTGATACGGTGCCAGATAGAGGACCGTAAGCGGGAGTTGGCGCCCAGAAAGTCACCGAGCTTCCGTTGCTTGGTGTGAAGTCACCGGTTCCGTCGAATAGCAACTGAATCGCATTTGTACCAGTGGCGTTTTCAACACCGATTGTTCCAGAGGATACACCCGGATTCGCCGTAGGCATGGATTCGTAGTTATAGGTCACCGAACCGTCCGCATTGATAATTATCTGGTAGGTGTAGCGCGCCTGAGCATTGGAAATGTGAGGAACGCTGTCCCACGTGATAATAAACCTTTCATTGGCGGCATCCGCATAGTACAGATATGTGCCGCCACCACTGGGCGGATACATATCATCCCACCAAATGTAAAGGGCATTGTTAGGTTCAGCGGCGGAGGGAATTGTACCGTTAAAATAGTTTGTCGCTGTACTTGTGAACGACGCCCAGCCGTTTGAGCAAACGCGAATGCTATTGTAGGTGTTTCCGAAGTAGGTGAAGTTGAACCCGAGGTTAAACGGCCCGACGTTTTGATCGTCGCCGGTGATGCCAAGCGGCGTTCCAACACCTGTAATGTCAACCCATTCAAAATCGCTGACTTCCCACGGACTGACCACTGAACCAACAGCACCATTTGACGGATCTGACACGTTGGGAACTTCATCTACTGCCGTGACTGTCCACGTGTAAAGTCCGGTTGGGTTTGGCGGAGTATCCAGATATGTCGTAACCCCTGCCGCAGTTGTACCAATCTGCACACCGTCACGATAGACGCGGTAGCCCGCCAGATCAACCAAAGCGGTACCGTCATCGTTCGTCGCCGGTGCCGTCCACGCGAGCGACATATTTGTGAATCCTGAAGGTGTGGCAGTCAGACTTGTCGGAGCCGCAGGCGCCATGTTGCAGGTAAGGTGCAAAGTCGGTGACGGGCCGGATTCCTGACCGTTGTCATAGAATGCCGTTACATAGTAGTCATGGAAGACATTCTCGACCCGGTTCAAATCCGTGTAGTTCGTTTCAGTGGGTGAACCAATCAAGGCTCCATCGCGATACACACGATAGTTCACGATTTCATCGAGACTGCGGCCATCGGCGTTGCGCAGAGCAACCTGCGGAGCGCGGCTGTAGGGCGGGAACCATTGATCAAGAGGATTCTGGAATCCTTGCGTCGCTTCATACTCCGCACGGGCAAGTATGGAAGCCTTGTCATCGCCGAATGTCGGTACTACGATAGTGCGCTGCGGAATTCGGTCTTCAGCATAGCCACCGCGGCCGTCAATCTGCACTAATTCAAAACGTCCATTGCTTCCAGCGAGTCCTTCCGGCGGCGGTCCGCCCACCCAGGCGCGCATCATCCAATCATACGTAAAGAATGTGTTCCAGTTGGGATAGGTATTCGTCCAATATGCGCGGGAATCAGGAGCGCTGTTGTCCGAACCGCAACCGGGTCCGGTGCCTCCCGGCGGGAATTGAATTGCAATGTAGAAGTCGCCCGGAGCATCGAGAAACACGGAGCCGTCGGTTTCGGCAAAGAGCCAGCCCGGAGTACTGTCTGCACCAATATTCGTCCACTCAAACAGAGCGTTGTCTATGTCTGCGCCGTTGTTCGCTGCATTTGGCGGACAGATACCCACCCACGGCAGCGGGTCGCTGCGTTCCATATAAATGGTCGCTGCGTAAAGCATTAATGGATACGTCGCGTCATCCGGCGGCGTCATCCGCATACAGAAGTAGTCGTTCGGGCCATTCGGAGTTGCTACACGGAACCAAACTTCCGACGTGCCGTCATCATAAGACAAGAGTGTTCCTTCGGAGATTCCCGGCTCCAGCCATTGCAGCCGGATGCGGTCATCATAATTACCATTACCACCAATCGAGGTGACGGGCAATTCACCATAGAGTACGTTGATGGAGCCCGACAGGTCGGACTCAACAGGCGTTGACACATCATTGTCACGAGCGGCAACTGCATACTGATAGATGCCGTTCGCTGTCAGAGTCTGCTGGAAGGTTGACGCGGTCGGCGTGCCCTGCAACACCCAGTCCTGCTCGCCCTGCAATCTTCGATACACCGGATAAACATCAACCAAAGGATCTGGTGAATTGTCCCAATCTAATGTGACAACACCGGTTTCATTATTCGCAGAACCTGTGAGATTCGTGGGAACCGGCGGGTCAAGGCGAATGAGATTCAGATTGACACCGGTCGTACCGTTTACCGTGTGCTCAATGTTCTGCGCGGCATTGTGATAGCCTGCCAAGCTTGCGGTAATGCGGCGTGCGCCGATTTGTACATCTTCAAGAGTGTACTGTCCATTCGCGGCAGGATTCGTGTCAGGCGAGCCCAAACCATTTGCAGACACCTGCACGGCCGTCATGACACCCGCGCCGCCGTCAAGCGTCACGGTTCCAGAAACGTCGGCAAAAACTTCTTCACCTTCTGAGAGTTCAATAGACCAGTTTGACGTCGGCAGCGTTCCCGCGCCGTTGTAGCAAACTTGCAGGGCAACATTGCCGGCTGCGTTTTCAATACCGACCGTACAGTTAGAATTGCCCGGTGTCGCCGTTGCAACCGACTGATAGTTGTATTGGATCGAACCGCCTTCATTAATCACGATTTGGAACGAATAGCGCGCGTCATTGCTGTTGATATGCGCCACGTTAATCCAGCTCATGATAAAACGGTCGTTTGCCGCATCGGCGTAGTACAGGAACTGCCCGCCTCCCGCAGGCGGATACAGGTCATCCCAGAACGGATACAGCGCGGCATTCGGCTCTGCCGCTGCCGGAATTGCCACGTTTGTCCACGGAGCTGACGTGCTTGTGAACGACGCAAATCCGTTCGAACACATACGAACCGACGTGTAGTCCACATCGTAGAACGTGAAGGTGAATCCCAAGTTGAAGGGACCAACGTTTTGGTCATCGTTCACGATTCCGGCATTTGTGCCGTTGCCCGTGATGTCAATCCACTCAAAGGTCACTTCGTTCCACTGGTACTCATCGAGACGGCCGCCCGGAACGCGTGGCCTTTCCGGTGTTTGGGGGATAAGTATTTGACTTCCTAATTGCTGTTCGGCCTCCAGCGCAAGCTGAAACTCCGATTCGTTTAATTGCAGACCGGCAGCGACCTTTTGTTTCAGCCGCACGACGTCGTCCTGTGTGACCGCGTAGGCCGCGACGGACATCGCTATCAGCGCTGCACACGCCAATAGCCCCTTCCAAAATGTGTTGCGGTAACTCATGCTCCTTGCTCCTTGCTACTTTTCAGACTTACGAGGCAATTTTTCTAAATTACTCCTCTCGCGTAAGATTGTCAATGAATTCGTGAATGAAAATCACATCCGATGCGGTGCGATGTGTTCGCTTGAAGGCAAATGATTGAATGAGCTGCTTTCGACTCAGCGGCATCGAAACAGGTTAGCTATTGTGAATCCTACACATAGAATATGATATTGCGACTGAGCATATATAAGTTGTTGTGCATGTCACCCACAGTGAACAGAATTTTCACGTGGTGAAATTCTACAGAGGCAGATTTGTCTGCAATCCTCTCTTTCAGTGCGCATTCCGAGCAGAAAGAGCCCTGCGAATCGCAGGGCTCTTTCAATCTAAGACGTTGCCTTACTTTTTACGAATTGGCGCGGAAGTTCAGCGCGAGTACGGCTTGACCAATGCATTCGCCTTGCGTAACTCCTTCTTCACAAGCAAACCGGAAGTGAATTCCTCCGTAAATGCGGGAATAAGCGGCTTCCCAAGCAGCATCTTCGAAGCTGTCAAACGTGCGCGCAGGATACTGGGCATTCGCAGTCGTATCAGTGAACGACACTGTGCCGAAGAAATCTTCAAGCACAACATAGACTGCACCGCTTTGTGTGGAGTGACCGCTCGTGCATTCCGGGAATGGCGGAGTCGTAATCGGCGGCAGCCAGTTCTCAGCTCCGGCAACCAAGTCGCGAATCGCAGTTACCGGGCGCAAGTAGTTCATTAGATACTTCGAGCGCCAGCAGGAAATGAACGCGTCGTTAACAGCGATACCCACTTTGCAGTAGATTTCCGCTGCTTCCGCGAGATTTGCGTTTTCACTGTTCAGGATTATGTTGACAACATTGAGCCAATGCCCGGGAGGAGTGGAAGTGCCGCCGCCATCCGCCCAGAAACGGGCGATCGCAAGCTGTTCCGGATCGGCAGCCTGAACGATGTTGTAGACTTCCATCATTTCAGTGTAAAACTGGGAGCTCGGATCCGTTGAATAAGCAGGCGGCGCATCAGGAAAACACTGGACACCGGCATCGTCAAGAACGAATGGACGCTGCTGTCCCCAGCACGGCTCCAGAGGATTTGGCGCAAACGCAGGCGGAGTCGGTTCCCACAAACCCTCACCGACCGGAGGTGTGTAAGCGCAATTGTGATTAGTTGCATAACCGTCTTGATCGGCGCACACGCGAATGATGCTTGCAACAAGCTGGCCATACGCTTCAGAGCGCTGCAGCACTTCAGTGGAGAGAATCTGCTCGTATTCGGCGTGCATCGCATCGAATTGCGCAGTTGCCAACGCCTGCACTTCGGGAGTCGCATCGGAGAAGAGATACATCAAAATGTCGAGCGAACCCTTGTTCACTACAGACGGCCAATGGTATTCGAGGTCCGGGTTTGTCGCAGGAACTTGCGGCATTCCGTTAATCTGGCCATACAGCGAAATGTGCTGCGGCATACCATTCACCACGCCTTCATAAATCACCTGTCCGAGGTAGCCATAGGCGCGCGCGGCGCGTGGAGGTGACATGCTGGCGTTCTTCACCATCTGCCGCGCGGTTTGAATCCACGCATTCGCAATGTCGTCGGAGTAATCAGCGGTCATCGAGTACGTCGGCTGCTGATTATCATCGTCGTCATCATCACTCTCGCAACCGGCAAACAATGCGACGGCTGCGACGGTCGTGCAGAGCACGAGCCAACGGGCAACTCCTGTCTTGAATCTCTTCATACAAACTCCCCAGTCTGGGTTTGATGGTTCGGGTGATGTACTCGTGGCGCGAGACTCACCAGCTTATTATAGGGTGTTTACTTCTTAAACTTCTCCAACTCGGTCTCCCAGCCTTCCGGTCCGGCAAGCGGGGTCCGGAAACCGGTGACATCCAGCAATTCAACTTTGATGCCAACATTCTCGAGCACCTTTCGGCTTCTGTCTTCGCCGGGGTAGCTTCCGAAAACCTTGACCTTCTTAATGCCCGAATTCGCAATCATTCGCGCACAAATCGGGCAGGGAAAGACAGTTACGTATATTTCCGCGCCTTCGACGGAGACTCCGTTGCGGGCACATTGCAAGAGTGCATTCTGTTCGGCATGCAAGCAGATGCAGAGTTCAAGCCGTTCACCTGACTTTATGCCTTCGATTTCACGCTCGCAGCCGCCCAATTCTTCCGGATGGGGATGGCCGGCGGGCGGGCCGTTGTACCCGGACGCAAGAATTTGATGATTGCGGACAATCATCGCCCCGACTGCGCGGCGCAAACATGCCGACCGCATGGATACGAGATGAACGAGATTGTAGAAATACTCGTCCCAGGAGATGCGGTCGATTTTCTTGGTCATGTCTTTAGTTGCTGCGGGCAGTTGGTTCCCAGACAAACTTGCGATTGCCCTGCTTAAGGTAACGAAAGAATCCCCATAGTAACGCTGCATTCATCGCCAGGAAGTGAAAAAGCGAGGTTACAGGCGGCAGCCGCACATTGAACGCCGCAAGTATACCTCCGAGCAGGCCAACGGTGTATACGGAAAGTTGAAACACCAGCATCGCCTTATAAAAGGGCAGTTCCAGCAATAGGAAATTGGAAACAAGTGCAACAATCATTAAGAAAGGAAAGAGCCATCGGACAACCTTGTGAGAGAAGAAGGTATATGAAGCAAGTCCGTACCGCGGATTCAAAACACTGATGTAGCGGAAAAGGGTCTGGTAGTTACCAACTCCGATCCGTATGCGGCGACGGAACTCTTCAAGAAATGATTGGCCTGAACGTTCATAGGCTTTGGATTCCATCTCCCAAACAGATCGATAGCCCGCCAGCGTTGCCCATATCATGGGTGTAGTGTCGTCATTGGCTGACCCGGGCGGGAAGGGACGAAACAAGGATCGGCGAATCGCCAGCAACATCCCAAGCCCGCCACTCATTCCCCCGACATGACTCTCCAATGTCTTCAAGTTATTCTCATGTGCAGTGTAGTGCTGCTCTTCGAGAGCCAATTCATCGCGACTGTCCGAAATCGCATAACGACCGGCAGAGACGACACCCACTTGCGGGTCCGCGAAATGCCTGCATGCCATCCTCAGAGCCTGTTTATCCCATTGAATGTTTGCATCACTTATTACGACAACTTCCGCGTCTGTTGCATGCTCGTAAAGCTTGTTAAGCACCAGAGGCTTGCCATTGCGACCACCGAGTCGCAAGAGTTTCACGCGAGGGTCGTCAATTGATCCAACAAGCTCGTCCGTCTTATCCGTGCTTCCATCGGAACCAACAAGTACTTGAAGTTTTTCTGCCGGGTAGTCTTGTGCAAGACAGTTCAGTACTTTTTCATTGATTACCGTCTCTTCATTGTAAGCGGGAATCATCACTGCAACCCTGGGCCAATCGTTCTCATCCATCAGCGGAGGCCTTGAGTAGCGCTTCTTCAACAACCTTAGCGTAAGTGGATAGCCAAAGTAAGTATACACCATCAGCCCTGCGCATACCCAGAACAGAACTATCCAAATAATGTCGCTCACGAGGTAACCTGATCGCTAAGTTCAGGTGCGAACCCAAACCCGGTGAACAAACTCATGCCTATGCGCGCTCGAGCCGGTCGAAGTAACGTTTACCACCTCTGATCTGCGGACGGAGCCGCTGTGAAGCCTCGGCAACGGACTTGCCGCCTTGAACGTCAAGAAACGCTTTGCGGAATGCCTCCGGGGCTTTCAATTCCGGGTCGTTCAAATCATAGACGCGGATCAGCGCTTGCAGTCCGTTCAAAAAGAGCTCCGTCGAAAGCCCGCCTGTCTGAAAATTCGAGGTCTGATACGTCCAAGTCGCGTCGCTCACTTCCGAAAAATGGGGCGGCAACTTCCCGGATTCCTTTAACTCGGACGGACCGGCTCCATTGCACACGGCATCGCAAGCTTCAGACAGCGCGAGCCTCAGCTCAGGACGACACTCGCATTTAAGCAGATAGTCTGTCAGAAAATCACTATGCCGGGGTGAATAACTCTTGCCGCCGGTCTCAATAATCAAGCGATACTCGGGACGGGGAGACATATAGTGATGTCTCGTGCCGACATTGTGAATAATAACTCTGCCCGTGCCGTACTCGCCGATAATGTGCTTGCCCGGCGCAAGGTTCTTTGTTTTTTCTGTTAAATCGGAATAACGCACTTTGATTTTTCTATTTATTGCTCTTCACTTTCAAGCCCGCACCCTGACGGTTCAGCTCGAAAATTGTCAAATCAAGCAAATCAGCAAACAATGAAAGTTGATCCAACGAGATGTCCCGGATTATTTCGCCGTCGGAAAACGGATCAGGCAGGGCAACGGATATCTGCTGGCGCGTGCCTGCTTGCACAAATTCGAGACTGAAACCCGCACGCGTGTGAAACGTGATGTTCGTTTCTGCGCGTTCCGTTGATGCGATGTCGCGCGCAGTCTGACCAATGTACCGTGCGGAGCGAATCAATTCGGGAAGCTCTTCGGCATCCGCAAGAACTTCCGAAAACACGCGATCCCCTTCGCCAACTCGAATTGCTACCGCAAAAAATCGATTGGAGTCACCCGGCATGAAAGCGATGTCTGTCAGCATCTGCAGCACTTCGCCGGTTGCCTTCTCCTTCTTACCGGCGACAAGCGCAATCTGACCGACAGGCAATCGGTCACGAAAAAGCGTTCGCCCCGGTTGACTGAGCTGCCACTCATAGTCCGTGGCAATTCTCGCCGGGGATTGACTATAGCCCGCTGATGCAATTGCCACCAGCAAAATCAGCAGCGTAAGTCTCACTGAGAATGCTGCCAGCACTTTTTGGAACCGGGAACTGCCCTCCGGGTACACTGCTTGCCCTTCGCTGTTTTCGCAATACATTGCGGCCGTTCAACCTTGGCTTTTTTCGGCTTTTCCACTTCGCCTGCAGACTGCAAAACGACCGCATTCTCGCCCATTCGGCCGACTACTTTTTCGACAGGAACCCACCCTTCGACCAGAACTCTCGCCCATCCGGCCACGGTGTCCACAACCTGAATCCGGCTTTGGTCAGTAAAAGACCCGGCAACTGGCCCTGCAGGAATTACGTAAATTATTGACGGCTCTTTACTTATGGACAAGGTGTCCGGAGGGGTAGTCAGAGTGTCCGCTGGTTCCTCTGCACGGGCAAACTGGCATAAAAGTACCAGAAAACCAACAACCACCCAAACTGAACGCAACACTGCCTCTCCTCGTGGAATCTTCTTGCCTTAAGTCGAGTTAAATATAGTGTTTTCCCCCTCCTCCTGCAACCGATTGAGGACACAAACTACAGTCGGGAACGGCCCTGGAGTTGATTAGGCGAAGTTCCTTTATTATATTGTGATTTCAATAGGATGAGTAGGAAATTGTCCGATTTGTGAAAAGCATCGACCTCGACACATTGCAGCGGTATTCGCGCGGCGAACTTAGCCACAAGACGTTCATGGCGGTCCATCAAGAGGCCGGTGAACTGCTGGACTTGTTGTTCCAGAATCTGAGCAAGGCTGAGCATGTCGTTTCGATTCAAGATTGGCCGCTCCCGCGCCGCCAGAAGCGGCTGGGGCAGTTTTTTGTCCTAAAAACCATGATGCTGTTCACTCCTTTTTGTCTAATAGTCGGAGCGGCGATAGCTCAAAATTCCCCGGCTTTAGGAATGACCATGATGCTTGGCTGGCTGTCACTCTGTTTGATTGGCGGGGCTTACCTTCTGTGGGACCGTTATCGCGTACTGAAATCCAAAGACGGTAAGTCTGTGCTTGTGATAACCAACCGCAGAATGATGCGCATCTGGCTGGATGGCTCTGAAACCGTGCAGGCATGGTGGCTCACCGACGACCCGAATAAAAAAAAAGCGCTTGAACCAGTCTCCGGAACTATAAAGCTGCTGCTCGAACTGGACCTTGGAAAGCCAAACCTGAATTAGTCTGTCTGCCGCTTGTGACTTGCGTTGCGGGCGGCTTCTCTTTTTTCTTCCCTCTTGAGCATTACTGCTGCGACAATACGCGGTCTTCTTCGCTGGTTTGAAGACAACAAGCGGGATATGCCGTGGCGGAAAACCAGCGACCCGTACCGCATTTGGGTAAGCGAGGTGCTGCTGCAGCAAACGCAAGTCGCGACCGTCGAGTCATACTATAAGCGGTTTGTCAAAGAGTTTCCCACAGTTGAAGCACTCGCGAAAGCGCCGCTTGACAAAGTGCTGAAAGTCTGGGAGGGCTGCGGCTATTACGCCCGCGCGCGGAATCTGCACAAGGCCGCTAAGCAGGTGCTTGCCATGGGCGGAGATCTTCCGCGAACGAGCGCCGAATTGCGTAAACTTGCGGGAATCGGCCCCTACACATCAGCCGCTATCGCATCCATCGCTTTCGGTGAAGCGGTCCCCGTACTTGACGGAAACGTCGAGCGAGTCATCGCGCGTGTGACGGGCGAAGAGGGCTATATTACTGAGAGCTCGGTTCATGCCCGGCTTCGAACGAGTGCGACGAACTGGATGAAGACCGCGGTCAAAGCGGAGTTGTCTCCCGGTGCGTTGAACGAGTCGCTCATGGAGCTTGGTGCCACCGTTTGCAAACCTCGCCAGGCATTGTGCGGCTCATGTCCGCTCAAGTCCATTTGCACTGCGAGGAAGACGCATTATGATGTCACTGTGTTACCCCGCAAGCCGGAAAAGAGCGCAGTTCCGCACTATGATATCGGCGCGGCCATTGTTCGCAAGAACGGCAGAATCCTCATCACCAAGCGTCCTGAAGACGGAATGCTTGGCGGATTGTGGGAGTTTCCCGGAGGCAAGAAGGAAAGCAACGAGACGATTGAAGAATGCGTGAAGCGCGAAATGCTCGAAGAACTCGACATATATGTGGAAGTCGGGGAGCGAATTGCCAGCGTCAAACATGCCTACACGCACTTCAAGATCACTCTGCACTGCTTTGACTGCAGACATATCGGCGGCGTATTGAGACTCATTCATGCCGCCGATGCGAAGTGGGTACGACCGGCCGAGTTGACGAAATATGCGTTCCCAAAGGCCGACCGCGTCGTACTTGACATGCTGATAAAATCATCCTGAACAACTGATACGATCCAATCATAGACGAGAGAGTAATTCCGAAAGAGGGAGAAATGAAGTATCTGAGCCTCGCAGCCTTTGCACTGTCAATTTGTATGTGTTCCGTTAGCTTTGCGCAGGACGATGCCGCGATGTCCGGCAACGCGAAAATTTCAAAAACCCCGGAACTGACCACAAAGCCCGCGATGATTGCGGCGACGGCATTCGTGCGCGCCGCCGATTTTGCGCCTGAGGGTGGCTGGGGTGAGAAGGATTATGACGGCGCAATCGGCGCTATGGCGATGAACGGCGCAATGCGCGTCATGGCCTATATGCAGGAAAAAGGCATCACTCCGACAGGTCCCATGTTTTCAATGTGGTTTGAAGATCCAACATCAACAACCGCTGGCTCGTTGACCTCAAAGTGGGGGATGCCAATCGCCGCCGACAACGAACCAACCAGCACGATCACCATCGAGAATTTCCCCGAAATGCAGGCGGTTACCTGTACTTACGAGGGACATCCGAATACCGCAATGAACGCCTGGAATGATGTGATGAAGTTTGCAGAGTCAAACGGACTCGTGTGGACCGGTGCACCGATGGAAGTCTATCACAAGAATGGAATGGAGTCCACGAAAGCAGAAGATTGGCTCGTGGAAATCGTCTGGCCGGCTATGAAGAAGCCCGCCGATGCTCCGGCTGAAAAGCAGGAATAAGCGGTGTTGCGCGCCGATTACTGAACAGCGCGTCATCTTGGAGACAGTGTTTCAAAGGCCGGAGTGAATACTCCGGCCTTTTGAGTTGCATATATATAGAGGAAAGATGTAACTTATACACATGAGTAATTTCTTCGTTATTGACGGCGGCGGGACGAAGACCCGTGGCTGGCTCGTAAAGTCGGACAAGTCTATTATGGACGAAGGCACTGCAGGGCCTTCCAACGTCGCACGATTGGGTGCAGAGGGACTGCGAATCGCGCTGTCTGAGCTCTTGGCCGATTGTCCGGCGGCTCGAACATGCGCAGGAGTCGTAATGGGACTTGCCGGTGTTGGAAGAGAGCGGGAGCGCGAACTCGCCGTTGCCGTTGCCCGTGAATTCTGGCCGCATACCCCGGTGCACGTCGTAACGGACGCTCATCTATTATATGAAGGAGCATTCTGCAGCGGAGAACGGGGAATTCTGTTGATTGTCGGCACCGGATCAATTGCCTTTTACCAGAATCCTCACGGACACGAGTTCTTTCGCGCAGGCGGCTGGGGACCATTGCTTGGTGATGAAGGCAGCGGAGCGTGGATCGGCCGCGAGGCACTCAGGCATTGCCTCTGGGAAGGAGAAAGAGAAGAGCTCTCTCCGTTTCATGCTGCCCTGCTGGAGAAGCTCAAGGTAGACGCAACGCATGACATTATCACTAAAGTTTATCGCGAAGACTTCGGTCCGACGCGATGGGCGGAACTTGCTCCCCTCGTCTTCGAGTTCGCTGAAGAACAGCCTGAAGTCATGGCAATTCTGGAGCGTGCCGCCCTTGAGCTCATTGATCAGGTGGAACGCCTGATTGAGGATGTTCCCCAGAGCATGGCGCTTGTTCCGCTTGTTGTCACCGGAGGTCTCTGGGAGCGGCGGGCTGTCCTTGAACCGTTGCTGCTTGAGGAAATCCAATTGCGGCAGCTCCCGCTGACAATTGTTGAACCCGCCGGCGGAGCAGTAGAGGGCGGCTTGGTAATATTAACTCGTTAGACAAAGCAAAGTGAAACCGCCGCTGCAGAATATCCACAGCGGCGGCACATGTTCGGAATTCGCAAACTAATTTCGAATATACGAGTCTATCAGCTCCCGTTTCGTTTGCAGACTTGATCCTGCAAATTCCTCTTCCTTGATAATCCCGACGGTCAGCGGCTTAAGATAATACTTGATGCTGTGGTTGCTTGTGCGGCTGAATCGTTGATAAATCGTCACTCCGGTGTACGTCACTCCCTGAACGTTAACCGTTGTACTCGCGCTTGTGACAATGACACTGTCGCCTTCAAAATTCCAGAATCCGCTTGATGCGGGAGTCCGCAGCAATAACTCCGCGCCTGAACCGTCCAGCGGATAGGCGTCTTGATACAGACCGTTGTCGAAATTCCGCCAATAAAACAGCGTGTCCGTTTCGTCACCAACAAACTCCACAAGCAGATAGTAGTCCACTCCGCCGGGATAGTCCACCTGCCTGATCTGTCTCCGCGCATTATATATGGGACCGGTTGGCGGATCCACTTCATAGGTCCAGAAGTTCTCAAGGCAGATCGGCACTGCACCGTCTGAACAGTATTCATATTCCACCTGCACTGCATTCGACCACGGTGAAACACCGAATGAGTTTCTTGCCCGCACTTGATAGTTATACACTCCCGTGTTGTCTCCCAATGAGTCAACATACTCGATGCTGTTTTCCGCCAACGTATCGATAATCTCAAAGAACTGTCCGTCGCGGTTCCGGCGGATTTGAAAGTCTGCTTCATCGAGCGAGTTGTCCGTCCACGTTAACCGGACTCCCGTCCCGACAACTAAAGCGGCGGAAAGGTTGGAAGGCGGCAACGGAGTGCCAAGCGTCGGAGTCGTTGCCTCGGCTGAATCCACCGACCACGTCAACAGGTTGCCGAACAGCGCGCCTACTCTATAATAATAGGATGTGGCCGCTGTGCACGTCGAATCGTTAAAGGTTTCTATATTGTCCCCAACTTGTCCGACGCGAGCCCACGGCGTACTTAGCGTTCGACGGTCAATGACGAAATTGACGGTCATCGGAGCCGTGTCGGACCACTCAATCTGAACTACAGTCGGTGCCAGCGGATTGGCGACGACGTTAGTCGGTGCAGGCGGAGGGTTGTTGGTTAGCGTTGCAACCGTAATTTCATTCGAAGCTTCGCTGCGACCGGCCTGATTGAAGGCAAACACGCGAAACGAATACTCCGTGCTGGGAACAAGCCCGTCTACCAATATCTCGTTCACGTCCGCATTGAGCGTCGCGTGGAGATGCCATTGATCGCTCTGTCCCATTTCCAGCTCAAACCCCTCCTCATTGTTCGAGCGGTCGTTCCAATTCAATGTAATCGTATTGAATGTGATATGAATTGCGGACAGCAGATTCGGTGATATCGGTACGACTGGATTCGGCGGTTTATCCTCCTTGTCGCATGACAAGGTCAAACCGAGACCGATGGCGAGCAGTGCGAAGATGCGAATGGTCATTGTCCCTCCAGAACGAATTATCAGCTATTTTGCTCTGTTTACTTGCCATCCGGCTCTGAACCGGAACGAAATCCAAATTGACCGCCTTGCTGCTGCGGTCCGCCATGAAGCTTGATTTCGCCGAATTGCTTCTCATAGCGCTCTATGTTCTCCTTCAGCGCATTCAACAGGAATTTGCAATGGGACGGAGTCATGATGACGCGGGCATGCACCGAGGCCTTCGGCGTCCCCGGCACCATCCGGGCGAAATCAATGAAAAACTCGGCAGGACTATGTGAAATCAAGGCAAGATTCGAGTATATTCCCTCAGCGACCTTTTCGTCGAGGCTGACGTTAATCTGGTGCGGGCGCTGCGGCGCTGGTTCAGACATTTATGTATCTCCTTGTGAAGTTTGCTCTTCCATTTCATCGGAACCTAATAATGAGGGGCTTTGTCAGCAAAAAGTCAAGCCCATTCGCTAATTCAAAATGCCTGCTGATCCCAACACCCTTTTTCTGATTGACGGCTCGGCGCTTATGTTCCGGTCCCACTTTGCCTTTCTCCGGAACCCGCTGGTCAATTCGCGCGGCGAAATCACCTCCGCTATTTTCGGCTTTCTTAATACCCTCATCTCGCTGATCGAAAAAGAGCAGCCGACCCATTTGGCGATTGTGTTTGACACCGCCGAACCGACCTTCCGCCACAAGCAATATAAGGAGTATAAGGCTACTCGCCAGAAGATGCCAGAAGAATTAGTTGACCAGTTGGGCAGACTCGATCAGGTGCTCGTCGCGACCGGCCTCAGAATTCTCGCACTGCCCGGTTGGGAAGCAGACGATGTCATCGGAACTCTGGCGCGGCAGGGAGAGGAACAGGGCTACACGGTATTCATGGTCACCGGTGACAAGGACTATCAGCAGCTGGTCACGGACAAAGTGAAGCTCTATAATCCCAAGCCCGACGGCACACTCATCTGGTCTCCGGCAGAGGTCGAAGAAAACTTCGGCGTCCCTCCAAGTCAGGTCGTGGATGTGCTCGCGCTCATGGGCGATTCATCGGACAATGTTCCCGGTGTCGCCGGAGTAGGGCCGAAAACGGCGGTCAAGCTAATTAAAGAATACGGCACCGTTGAAAACGTGCTGAAATCCGCACCGGAGATGAAACCCTCGAAGCTGAAGGAATCGCTCATTGAATATGCGGACTCCGCGCGCCTGTCCCGTGAACTGGTTACGATTGACTGCCACGCGCCCATAGAGGTCAATCTCGATGACCTTGATGTCAAGCCGATTTACAATGCGGAGATTGAACGGCTCTTGACCGAGTTGGAACTCTTTCGATTGCTTGACCGCCTGCGAGGAAGCGCTCCGGCGGCTGGCGGAAGCGGAATGAAGTCCGCGACCCAAAGAGATTATAAAATCGTGCGCTCCGCCAAGGAATTCAAGACACTCGTCGGCAAGTGGCGCAAGGAAAAGCCGTTGCTCTCCTTCGACGTTGAAACAACGTCCGCTGATCCGATGCTTGCGGAACTTGTCGGCGCGAGCTTCTCCGTCAATGAAGGAGAGGCATACTACATTTCCATGGCGCACTTTGACGCCGCGCCGGCAGGCAGCAGACAGTTCATTCGCTTCGGTCAGCAGGCCGAAGGCGCTTTGGCCGCTTTTCTCGAACTGGCGGCAGAACTGCTTGAAGATAAGACGATACCCAAGGCAGGTCAGAATATCAAGTACGATGCGCTGGTATACCTCTCTTACGGCATCGACGTTGCCTCTCTTTTCTTTGATACGATGATCGCCGCATACCTCCTGAATCCCGGTACCCGCACCCTCGGGATAGACGAGTTGACGCGCGATTATCTCAAACTTTCAAAGATTCCGACGTCTGAATTAATCGGTTCAGGCAAGAATCAGGGCTCGATGTTGGACGTTGATCTGGAAAAAATTGCCGACTATGCGTGCGAAGACGCGGATTACGCATTGCGGCTCGTTCACGTGCTTGAACCGCTGCTCGATTCCCAGAAAAAGCTTCTCGATGAACTCGAAATGCCGCTGATGACCGTCCTGCGCGACATGGAGTTTACTGGAATCCGGCTTGATACGGCACTCCTTTCAGAAATGTCCAAGGAGCTCGAGCGCGACCTCGCAAGGCTCGAGAAAGAGTGCTACGCGGCGGCTGGAGAGAGCTTCAATTTGAACTCGCCTAAACAGCTTGGGACCATTCTGTTCGAAAAGCTCAAATTGCCCGTTCAGAAGAAAACCAAGACCGGACCGTCAACCGACGTCGATACGCTGACCGCGTTGGCTCCCATGCACGACCTGCCGGCCAAACTGGTGGACTATCGAATGCTCTCGAAGCTTAAGGGAACCTACGTGGACGCTTTGCCTGACCTCGTGCATCCGTTTACCGGCCGCGTGCATACGACATTCAGCCAGACCATTGCCGCCACCGGAAGACTCTCGTCGAACAATCCGAACTTGCAGAACATTCCCATTCGCACAGAAGTCGGCAGGAGAATAAGAGAGGCATTCGTCGCCGGTGAACCGGGCTGGAAAATTCTTTCTGCGGACTACGGACAGATCGAACTGCGTATCATGGCGCATCTGTCCAATGATGACACGCTGCTGCAAGCTTTCAACAGCGGCGGAGATATTCACCGTGAGACGGCCGCCAAAATCTACGGCGTTCCAATCGCAGAGGTGACTCCCGACATGCGCCGGGCCGCCAAAACCGTGAACTTCGGAATCATCTACGGCCAGACAGATTTCGGCTTGTCTGAACAGCTCGGAATCCCGCGAGCCGAGGCCAAGGAATTTCGCGAACAGTACTTCAAACTCTACCCCGGAGTCCGGCTGTTCATGGCCGATACCATCGCCGCCTGCCGTGAAAAAGGGTATGTGGAGACCCTCATGGGACGGCGCCGACAAATTGCGGACATCAACAACTCGAACCGCCAGGTTCGGGAGTTTGCGGAGCGCATAGCCATCAACACTCCGGTCCAAGGCAGCGCCGCAGACATGATCAAAGTCGCGATGATCCGCATCCACAAACGGCTAAAACAGGAAAAGTTTGCCGCTCGAATGTTGCTTCAAGTCCACGATGAACTCGTCTTTGAAGCTCCCGAATCCGAGCTCCTCAATCTCGAAATGATCGTCCGTGATGAGATGTCCGGTGCCATGAAATTGCGTGTTCCAATCGAGGTCGATGTCGGATTTGGAGCAAATTGGCTTCAAGCACATTCCTAACTTTTTTCTTGCAAGTACTTGCGTTTTGGTTTCTCATGCTTTATATTTGGCGCGATAGGGTCAGTTAAGCGATGACCTCCAATAGTGCTGTGATCTTTGAGTGGACCGTGCACCCGCCTAAGAAAGGTGGATACCGCCGAGTTGTATTCATCCTTGCTATTGTCGGTGTGCCGGCTGCGTTGCTGTTTAATTTCGGCAGTCCCGTCTGGGCATTCTTTGCCACCGTCTTTCTGCTGGGAACCACAGCCGCTTATTGGCTGCCCACCAAATTCGTCATTGACGAACAAGGCATTGAGCTGACGAGATGGTTCTGGAAACGGCGTGTCTCGTTTGACAGCTTGAAGCGCATCGACCGCGACCCCAATGGTCTGTTTGTCTCCCCGTTTGCCGAACGCTCAAGACTTGACGGACACCGTGGACTGTTTCTTATGGAACCTCCGCAACGGGACGAAGTTGAATCTTATATTCGCGGGCAGATCGAATCTAAATCCAGTCTCCGCCCGTGAAAGATACTGCCGCACCGGACTATCTGAGCCCGGAACAAATTGAGTTGTTCAAGCGGCTTGCCGATAAAGTGGTTGGACTCGGATTCGCCCTCCCGGCCATTCTGTTCCTTGAGTCCATGCGGCCTGTCAACTTCATCGGCTCTCAGGTCATGTTGTTCTTTCAGCCCATGCTGCGAACGTGGTTCACACTCGCAGAGTATGACCTCATTCAGCAGGCGCTGGAACGTCGTGAGACCCTCGGTTACTTTGCTGACCTGATTGAGCAACAGGACCTCGTTGCAAAACAAAAAGAGCGTGAGTGGAATGCGCAACGCAAGGCCCAGAAGCGTGCGCAGAAGCAAGAAAAAAGGAAATCATAGCCGATATTCGCTGCTCCGATTCGTTTCTTTCTTAAATTTTCTTCGTTCTTTTTCTGCGCTTGAATCGCTTTGAATTGAAAGCGCAGTTCTGATTGTAAGTTTACTGTTTTTCAGAATCTTACAATATCGTGAGTACAGCTTAGCTCCTGCTCATGCGGCACATGGAACGACCAAATTTGGTTCCATCTGCTTAACTTTCCTGAAAATCGGCCCATTTGTTGCTATAGATTAGCCTCGATCAGCCGATCCTTAAGTGCGGGTCGCCCACTCCGGTGGCTGTGAGACCCGCCCCCAGAACGAGATGAACGTCCTTATCCGGGACGTGATCATAGATACTGTGCGACTCATCTTTCGAGAAGCCGCCGGTACAACCTAAGTGACTCGCCGCACGAGTCCTTCGGGTTGCACAGTAAAGGAAGCCACGCGAATCTCGGGCAGCGTCGTAGCTTCCTGTCTGGACACAAAACATCCTGTTCTCGAACGAGTCTCTGCCCGATAATCAGCGAAGGAGAAATCCGCATGGCAGTGAAGAAGGCCAAGAAGAAGGCCACCAAGAAGAAAGCTACGGCTAAGAAGGCGACCAAGAAGAAAGCCACCAAGAAGAAAGCTACGGCGAAGAAGGCCGCCAAGAAGAAAGTAGCGAAGAAGAAAGTAGCAAAGAAGGCCACCAAGAAGAAAGCTACGAAGAAGAAAGCGACCAAGAAGAAAGCCACCAAGAAGAAAGCTACGGCTAAGAAGGCGACCAAGAAGAAAGCTACCAAGAAGAAAGCTCGCCGCTCAAAGAAGAAAGCCGCCGCCCCGATGCCGATGTAATCGGTTTTCTGACTGGCAACGATATGCAAACGGTCTGGTTCCCCTGGACCGTTTGTTTTTTTGGCGGAGGGTGCTATATTCTATAAACGGACCTTATTCTAATGCTGCACCCGCTGCAGCCGCAACTCTGAACCGGAGCTAATAATGACTGTAAATTCCCTCTTAAAAAAGCTGCAAACCCGGCCCGATGCCGTCGAGACGCTGAATCTGCTGCGCGAACTTGCCGCTGCCGCTCATTCCCCCAAGTCCATCGAAGTCTTTCACGACCAATTACTGTTCTACAAAGCCTATCCGCAATCGGAAGCTATCCGCAAATTCTGCGACCGCGAGCTTGGCCGCTTCCATGAACGGATTGAAGAAATGGGATTATCAGAGGATTTGGCTCAAACCGGAATTGCAGGCACGGAGTATTCCTATGCCTTCGACTACAGCAATGCAAGGGTTCTTTCCGATTTGCTTGGCAAGGACATCGAACTGGATTGGGAGGATTACGAGTCCCGCGAAGATCCGCTAGTGGACATTCTTTGGCTGCTGCTCGAAGATTGCGAAGCGGATGCTGCCGACAGCGAAGACCTGACAGTTCGCGAGATTCTCGAACGCGCTGCGGGGAACCGCACGGTCATTTCGCTGCTGCTCGAATGCTTTGAACGCACATTCGAGCCCCGCGCGGCCGCGCAGATTTACAACGATGCCAATCTGACTCTGCGTTTCAAGTTGGTTGGAAAGGCACCTTCCCGGTCAACCGTTGCCGACAAAAAACCTGCCGCGCTTTTCTTATGGGACCCGCGCGAGGACCGTTCGAAATTCAAATTTGCTGAAGAAATTCTCCGGCCGTTGACGCTCCCCGCACCAAGTCCTCACAAACGCGCGCAAGATCTATTAAATATAGTTCACGGTACTCTGTTGATTCGTTCGCGCGAGTATTACGGTGCAACGCACGGCAATCCGGATGACTTCTACGAGATCCCATTGGATCGCGGCGCAACCCTCCTCTTTTGGTTTGCCAAGCCCGAGTGGAGACTGCCTCAAGAGACAGGATTGGGTTTCGTGCTGCTAAAGAACGGTGTCCCAATCAGCTACGGCGGAGGAGGGGCTCATCCTGCACGCCTCGAAATTGCAGTCAATCTTTTTGATACGTTTCGCGGTGGAGAGGCCGCATGGGTGTACGCTCAACTCATTCGCGCCGCACGCGCTTTCTATCACGCGCCGTGGTGTGTCGCCCGCAAATATCAAGTCGGACATGAAAATGAAGAAGGTTTGGCTTCGGGATCCTATTGGTTCTACTACAAGCTCGGGTTCCGTTCGACCGACGCGAAAATCCGCAGACTTGCTGAGTCAGAGCGCAAGAAGATTCTGAAGCAGAAAGGTTATCGCTCGCCAAAATCCGTTCTGAAACAACTTGCGGAAGCCGATGTCGTCTTGCCGCTTGAAGGACAGGACCCGGCGGACTATCATGAATTCCCCCTCGACCGCGTAAGCCTCCTTGCAACCGATGTGCTCACTCGCATTGCCCCCCGCGACAGAAAGATTGACTCCCGTATCCTTAAAGCGGTAGAGGCTCTGCTCGGCTTCCCGATTCCGCAAATGTCCGCGAATGAAAGACATTCCGTCGCGCAGCAAGGACTGTTCCTGCTTGCGCACGGCAAGTGCCGTACTTGGCCGGATGACTTGAAACACACGTGGTTGCGCATGGCGCGCGGGAAAGGTTCGGCACACGAAGCAAATTACCTGAGTGAAGTCATGACACTCAAAGATTACTTTGGCGAACTGGCAGAACTTTCCTTAAAACATAGTGACCTCGCTTAAACAAACCTTTCAAGCATTCCGGCATCGCAACTACCGTTTGTTCTGGAGCGGCTTTGCGCTCTCTATTGTCGGTACGTGGATGCAAACGCTTGCGCAAGGATGGCTTGTTTGGAGACTGACCGAATCCGCTCTCTGGCTCGGCATCATCGGTGCGATGTCGCAGCTCCCATCCCTCCTGCTTGGCTCCATTGGCGGAGTTTTGGTGGACCGAACGCCTAAACGTTATGTGCTTTACATCACACAATCCGGTCTTGCTCTCTCCGCATTCCTCCTCGCTATTCTTACCTTCACCGGCTTGGTCAATGAGTGGCACGTTCTCATTCTGGCCACCATCTCCGGAAGCTTCATGGCTATTGATGCGCCTGCACGCCTGGCCTTTGTGGGCGATCTGGTCGGCAAGGAGGACATCGGAAACGCGGTCGCACTGAACTCCTCAACCTTCAACGGCGCGCGATTGGTCGGACCATCCATTGCCGGAATCCTTGTTCCGTTGTTTGGTGAGGGAGTCTGCTTTCTGGTCAATGCTTTCTCTTATGTTTCGTTGATTGTCACATTGTCACTCATGCGCAATCTTCCTCCGCCGACTGGCAATCCGCGGGAACCGGTTCTCAAACAGCTCCGCGATGCATACATATATATAGAAAAGGCACCC
Source organism: bacterium (assembly GCA_013360195.1). Classification (NCBI taxonomy): domain Bacteria; species bacterium. The sequence goes on along the minus strand of JABWCQ010000018.1, from coordinate 3,338 downwards.
GTTCAACGCGTTCTCATCCGCAACGTCATCTTTCTCACGATTTTCGGATTCTCGTACACGACGTTGCTTCCCATGTTTGCCGATATCGTCTTGGGAACAGGGGCGGAGGGGCTCGGGGTGCTCATGTCGGCCGGGGGTGTCGGAGCGCTGCTCGGCGGCTTGTGGCAAGCGTCCATGGAGAAAGGCAGTAAACGTGGTTGGGTGGTCATGATGGGAATGGCCGGACTTGGCTTGGGCTTGCTCATCTTTTCTCTTTCAGAGCAATTTGAAATCTCCGTCATTGCAATGGCGATGGCGGGCTTCTCCGGAATCTCCATGCTTGCCTCCACCAATACCCTTCTGCAGCAGTTGACTCCCGACCATCTGCGAGGCCGGGTTCTCGGAGTTTACACATCAAGCTTCCTCGGCTTTGGTCCGTTTGGAGCGGTGCTGCTGGGTGTGCTCGCTCATTCCTTTGGACCTCGCGTGTCGCTGATGTGCGCGGCGATTGTCTGTATGCTTGTCGCAACCTACACGATTGTCAGATATCATCGTTTACGGGTCGTCTGATGTGGCCGTTCGCCAAAAAGACTATTTCACGCGAACTTCGCCGCAGGGATATCACGCTTCTCTTCCACAGCACGCATCTTACCATCAACCTCCCGCAAATTCTTGAAGACGGTTTCATTGACACGGCGCGCGGGTTGCGAACAAGATTCGGTGCCAAAGCCGAGCGATTGCTGCATGACCCGCGAAGGTTGGAGAATTTCGCCGTCGGACTCGATTACATCAATTGTTCAATAACCACTCCCAACTTTGAGCTGCTTTACGCGCGCTCGAAATCCGCCTGGCAATCGGAGTGGGTGCATCTTCTGTTGGACACGAAACTCCTGGAGCATCCTGACACACTGTTCTGTTCCGTCTCCGCCGCGCAAGATTATGGCGCACGCGTACAGGCAGGATTTGCAGGTTTGCAATCCATGTTTGCAGAAAAAGTTGACAATTGGACTCGCACAGACTTACAAAAGAACGAGCCCACACATCCGCAAGCTGAAGCCCTTGTAAAGGGGAGCTTGCCACTTGAATGCGTCTCGGAAATTCTCACAGCCAACGGCCAAGTCGCCACCGAAGTCGAACGACTTGCTGCATTCTATCATCGCAACGTGCGCGTCGAGATCGAACCTAAACTATTCCTATGGCCGAAGAGATTGAAGACCAAAGGATAGCATTCTCAATTGCTTACCGTCAGCTATTCTTCGTTGTTCTCTCGCTACATCTGTGATTTTTGTCACACAACGGAATGTCCGCTTGACATTCCCAGGTCTTTTTTGAATTACTTATAGCAACCCTACCCCGCAGGTAAGTGCGGCGGAATTATTTGTCTTTTGCATGTGAGGTTGTTATGAAAATCGCCCTCTTGTTCACGGTTGTGTTCTTTGCCTTGAACTGCTCCTTCGCACAAACATCATTTTGCATTGCTGTTAATGATCAGTGCTGCGATATTAATGCCTCAATTGGTTCACATCAACTTAACTCGACGGATAGTTTCACAAACTGGTACATTTTCTATGACACAGGTAGCCCAAACAACAAAATTAATGTTGTTGCCTATCTCGATGGAGTGCAAGTTTGGCAAATTCTGAATTTGTGCGGTTGCGGGTCAACAAGCGTATCTTATCCAACGTCCGGGCAGCATCTCATCAGTATCTCAGTTCAATGCAAAGACTGTAACGGGACTTGCGACGCTGGTTCTGCAAGCGTTGATGTCTATACGCCCTCAACCAACGGATGTCACGGTAACTGCGAGAAAAATTAAGTGGAAGGGGAATCGCATGAGATGTTCATTGCAACTGTCAGCTGGTCTACTCCTCAGTGCTGCAATCTCGCTCGGGTCAGTTCTTAATGTTCCGGCTGAGTACCCCAATATACAGGTCGCCATAGATTCGTCAAGCTCAGGCGATACAGTGCTTATTCAAAACGGAATCTATACGCTGACACTGGAAGCACCAGATCACGACTTGACAATTGCAGGCAGTTACATAATTACTAATGATAGTACAGAGATTGATTCGTGCGTAATCAGACCATCCGATTGGTTTGATCGTTGTCTCTACGCTAGAGAAGTTGAAGTTGTCTCAAGTTTAGTTCTAATCGGCATCACTGTTGAAGGCACTTTCTCGCAAGGATCGATTCGTGGCGGAGGTCTCGAAATTCAGGATCGGGATTTGTCACTGTTGTTCTGTAAGTTTGATTCATGTTACGCTACTACAGGCGGTGCAGTTCTTTCTGTGAATAGTACGGTTCGGATTGAAAATTGCTTGTTTCAGCGGGTCGGCTCTTTTTCAAATGGTATGGCATGTCATCTCACAGATTGCACGTCTTTCATCGACTCCACAAGGTTTCTAAACTGTTTCTCAACAAGTACTGATGCAGACCAGAACACATTGTTCATTGCAAGAGGTTCGCTGCGCTTAAGCAACTCACTCCTTTCTGGTACTGGCTGGAACACTTCACCGGGAGCAATTGGTATCCGGCAAACTGGCATTGCAGATTCACTTGTGATTACTGGTTGTACAATTTCAAGCAACCGTTTTCACCACTTCTTCCGGCTTCCTGGCGAAGGCAATCTTCAGCCTTCGAACATCCGCTTTGATTCAAACACGGTAACAAACAACGAATTTCAACACGATCTTTTTGAGTCTGGTGGGGCTGACACTGGATCAGTCGCACGATTTCGCTACAACACTTTTGCCGAAAATCGTCGACTCAGCGATGATCGCTGGATAAGCAGGATGCTTTTCACATTCTTTGGAAACACTCAAATCTGTGAGATATCGCATAATCTTTTCTACAATAATGAGGCGCACGAAAATTCCGTGGCCTTGCTGGGTGAGACAGGCCCGACAAACTTATCCTTCAAGGACAATTATATCTTTGGTAACGCAGCCGATGGCTTTGCAAATCCCCCCGGCGGTGCGACGATGATTATTGACGTTGCCCCCGGAGCTGTGGAGCGAAACATGTTTATCAACTCCGATGGCTACGCTGTACATCATGGAATCGCAAGCTCCCCGCCAAGCTACGTATTAAATTGTTATTGGGGTGATTCCACCGGACCGTTGCACCATATTGAAAACCCGTTTGGGCAAGGTGACAGCGTGCACAATCTCGTATCGGTCACCCCTTGGTCAGCAGATTCTCTCTTCACACCATCAAGCGCCGAAGGGCCGCGTCCAACAACATTTGCTCTTGGTTATCCCTACCCCAACCCCTTCAACTCCACCGTCACCATCGAGTACGCGCTCATCCGCGAGCAAGATGTGACATTGGAAATATACGACGTGCTCGGCCGTCAAGTC